>JACDCY010000148.1 GCA_013817305.1 Gemmatimonadaceae bacterium
CCCCCACAGCGCCGCTGCGTCTCGAACGGTGAGCCCCCGCGGCGTGCCGGCCGCCAGTGCCACGGCGCGCGGTCTGCGAGCCGCCGACCCTGAGCTCGCGCTCGCGCAAGCCCGGCGTAGCAACGGACCGCACGTTGTTGATGGCGCTCGGACTGTGATGGTGGTGAGCCACACTTTCGCGAGTTGGACCAACTGGAGCGCTGGTTGCGGGACGTGGACTGTCTCAGGAATGCTGCCGTGAGCAGGCCCGCTGCAGAAGAAGGACCTTCCCAGGCAGTTCCCACCACCGCCACCGACCCTCCACCGCCACCGAGCTCTTGACCCACCGCCCCGATGGCGGTAATTTGTTCACGCGCATCAGGGCGCACCCGTCCGCCAAGGACTGAGTCCACCTGTTCTCGGACAATCAGCGTACGACCTTCTTTCGGCCTGTTGGCGGACATCAGGCGAGTTTCGGAAGGAGGTCCGCGTGTCTGCTCGTGCTCTGCCCCCTCGGCCTAATCTCAATCAGCTTAAGCGTCAAGCGAAGGAACTGCTTCGGCGTCAGCCGCAACTCGGGCGTCTTCGGGATTCGCGGCGCACCATCGCCGAGGAGTACGGCTTCGCCTCGTGGGACGCGTTACGGACTCGCGTCGAGTCACTCGTGGCCACTGTCCCGACCTCGATGATCAAACCGCCTGAACTTGACTCGGAAGAGGGAGACATCGTCTGGAACGCGCTCAGCGCATCCGACGACGGCGACGTCGACGCGCTACGGCGATTGCTCGAACGAGACGCGCGACTCAGCCGCGCGGAATACTGGTATACGCCGGCGATCCATTTCGCCGTGCGAGAAGGACACATGGAGGCGGTGCAACTCCTAGAACACCGATCACTTTAAATGATGGGAAAGATCAGTTCTTTCTATGAATAGAGTCGTGCGAGTTGTGATCTGATGCGCTCGTGGGCCGACGGCCCAAGGAGGCATACAGATGACCATCGCGCGTTGGACACCGCCTGTCGTCCCGACGAGGCAAGAGCAGTTCCTGCTGAAGCGTCTGGACCGTGTACGGAAGCTCCTGGGATTTCTGCGACTGCATCGACACGAGTTGTTCGACGACGCGTTTCAAGATGAATTGGCCACCATGTACCGCACCACCGGCGCAGGGAAAGCGGCGCGGCCACCCGCACTGATGGCCATGGCGATGCTCGTGCAGGGCTACCTGGGCATGTCCGACGCCGAGATGATCGAACTGACCGTCGTCGACCTGCGCGTGCAGATGGTGTTGGGATGTCTGGGGGCCGAAGCGCCGCCGTTTTCGCAAGGGGCGTTGCAGGAGTTTCGCGAACGGCTGATGGCGGCCAACCTGGATCGCCGCGTCCTCGAACGCACCATCGAGCTGGCGAAGCGCACGAAGGCGTTTGATCATCGGAAGCTGCCCCAGACCCTGCGCGTGGCGATCGATTCGAGCCCGCTGGAAGGCGCGGGACGCGTCGAGGATACGTTCAACTTGCTGGCCCACGCGGCGCGCAACGTGGTGCGGTGTGCGGCCAGCGTCGTCGGGTGGACCGAGGAGCAGGTCTGCACGCAGGCGGGCATTCCCCTGCTCGCGGCCTCGAGTATCAAGCGGGCACTCGACATTGACTGGAACGACGCGCGCGAGAAGGCCGACGCGATCAAGACGTTCACCCGGCAACTCGACGCGCTGCAGGCGTGGATCGCGCGCCACCTGCCCGAGGAAGCCGCCACGTCCCCGCTGAAGGCGCAGGTCGACACCCTCGCGCAGATTCGCACGCAGAATCTGGAGCCGGATCCCCTCGGCGGGGGGCCGCGCATTCGTGCGGGCGTCGCCGAGGATCGCCGCGTCTCGATCGCGGATCCGGACATGCGTCACGGCCGCAAGAGCAAGAGTAAGCGGTTCAATGGCTTTAAGCGACACATTGCGGCGGACGTGGATCGTGGCCTGATCCTGGCGTGCGCCATCACGCGCGCGAATCGCCCCGAAGAAGACGCCATCCCCGCCTTGACGACTGACCTGGACCGGCAGGGGCTCGCCATCGACCAGCTGTTGATCGATCGCGGCTATATCAACAGCCCCCTCGTCGACGACGTGCTCAGCCGGCGCGGCCGCATCGTTTGTAAGCCGTGGAAGTCGCACAATGGTCGCTTGTTCCCGAAGGCGGCCTTCACGCTCAATCTCCGCGACCGCACCGTCGCCTGCCCCGATGGTCATGTGCAACCCATCACGTTCGGCAAGGTCGTCGAGTTCGATCCCGACGTGTGCGACCGCTGCGTGCTGCGCAGCCAGTGCACGACGGCTGAACTCGGGACCGGGCGCTCCATCGCCATTGCGGAGAACGAGCCACTGCAGCACCGACTCCGCAAGCAGATCCAGACCTCCGTGGGACGCGCGGCCCTGCGGGAGCGCACGACGATCGAGCACAAGCTTGCACACATCTCACAACGACAGGGAAACCACGCGCGATACGTCGGGATCCGCAAGAACACCTTCGACCTCCGGCGTGCAAGCGCCATCCAAAACCTTGAGACACTCCATCGGTCAGAGGTCGAATCCCGAAAGGCTGCGTAATGACGGCACTTCTAAACCGTTCAATGTTCTAGGCTGCCGGTGGTCACGGGGCGTCAGCTCCGTGACCCTCACTTCCGAACCTCCCCCATTTTTGGCACTTTTGGCAATCTTGGCAATTCCCTAGAGGTTTCGATTGAGGAACCTGCACAGCACCAACCCGTCCATCCACTTGAACGGTGTGACACCAGTGCTGTAATGCCCGCACGGCAGGACGTGCAGCTCGTGGGCAACGCCTCTGCGGCGGAACTCGTCGACGAACATCTTCGAGAGCCGCACGGGGAACGTCAGATCGTACCGCGCGTACACGAGCAGGGTTCGCGTGCCGCGCATCCGCTCGATGTACGGAAACGGCGAGATTGGAAGCCAGAGGCGCCGGAGCTGTTCGAGCTCGATGTGGCCGTTCAGACCATGGCGGACGTGTGCCGTCGAGAGCCCTTCCCAGACGACGTCGGCGAAGTACGGGGAGATGTGATTCAGCGCCGCGGCCCTGACGAGCGGCTCGTGTGCTGCCGTCAGCATCGAGAGGCAGGACCCCAGGCTGGTGCCGAGAATGCCGATCGACTCGTAGCCCTGCGAATGGAGCCAGGCGATCGCGCGCCGCGCATCAAGAACGGCCTGCCGGCACACCTGTGC
>JACDCY010000149.1 GCA_013817305.1 Gemmatimonadaceae bacterium
CTCTCGCTCTCCTGGGAAAACACGCGCGCCTGGGTGCCGATAATGATCGCGCCGTGAAATGAAACCCGTTAACCCGTTAACCTTTAACCGTTCAGTCAGGGTAACGAGCGCTCCCCAGCGCGAACCGGCTGCGCGCATCCCTAACTGACGGAGCGGCTGCAGCGACTGTGTCCCGAAGGTCGCGTCTTAGCGGCGCGCAGCGCCGCGTAGCGACCGCAGCGGACACAATCGCTGCAGCCGCTCCACTCATAACAAATCGACCCGCGCAGCCATGAGCCACGCGGGTCGTGCGCGAGTAAATGCACCCAGTAGGAATCGAACCTACAACCTGTCGATTAAGAGTCGAATGCTCTGCCAGTTGAGCTATGGGTGCAAGGTCGTTCGGTTTCGTATGGCGCGCCAGGAGGGACTCGAACCCCCGACCCGCAGCTTAGAAGGCTGCTGCTCTATCCAGCTGAGCTACTGGCGCGAATTATCGGGGTAACCGCGAAGGCTAGTTTGTTTTGGCGGACATGTCAATCGCGTGCGCCGTCCCGGCGGTGTCTCCATCGATCACCTCGCGCACCTTGGTGATGAGCTTTTCAATGGCGAATGGTTTCTCGATGAGTATCGCGCCCGGCGGCAGCGCGGATTCGGGTGACATCGTGTCGGGTGCGTAACCGCTGACGAAGATGACCTTCAGCTGCGGAAACTGCGCCCACAGCCGCCGCGCCAGCTCGGGTCCGCCCATCTGCGGCATCATCACGTCGGTGAGCACGAGCGAGATGCGGCTCGGATCCTCGAGCGCGAGCGCAAGCGCTTCCTTCCCGTTGCTCGCCTCGACTACCTTGTAGCCCCGGCCCGTGAGCGTTCGCCGGACGACCTTGCGAACCATGTCCTCGTCTTCCACCAGCAGCACCGTCTCGCTCCCCTGTTTCGGCCGGACAATCGGAGTGCCGTCCATCGGCGTCAACGACGGCAACAGAACCCGCGGGAAATAGATGCAGAAAGTCGTGCCAGCCCCGCGCTTCGTCTCAAGGTCGATGGCCCCGCCGGCACGCTTGACGATCGTATACACCATCGCCAGTCCCAGTCCGGTGCCCTTCCCGATCTCCTTCGTGGTATAGAACGGGTCGAACGCGCGCGCCATGGTCTCCGGCGTCATCCCCATGCCGGTGTCGCGAACGATGAGAACGGAATACTCACCAGGCGGGACCGTCGCGGTTGCCGGCGACTCGCCGGGCTGTACCCGCTGGCGCTCCGTAACGACTTCGACCGTGCCCCCGTCAACGAGGGCATCACGCGCGTTGAAAACGAGATTCATCAGGACCTGCTCGAGCTGCGCGCGATCGATCTTCACGAGCGGGGCGCGCGGCGACAGCTTCACTCGCAGCTCGGCATGCTCTCCGATCACGCGCTGCAGCAGCGCCTGCGAGTCCGTCACCACTTCGTTGAGGTTCAGGACCTGCGGATCTTCTGACCGCCGCTGCGTGAAGTTCAGCAGCTGCCGCGTGAGTCCCGTGGCCTGCGCGGCGGCGTGGCGGATCTCGGTGAGATTTTCGTGGGCCTCCGAATTCGGCGTTATCGCGCTGCCTATCAGATCGACGTTGGTGGTGATGACCGTCAACAAGTTGTTGAAGTCGTGCGCCACGCCGCCGGCCAGCTGTCCCATGGCTTCCATCTTCTGGGCCTGAACGAGCTCCGCTTCGAGCACCGCCTGCTGAGTCACGTCGCGTGATGCCGCGACGACGCCGCGGATCGCGGGGTCGTGCATCAGGTTCCTCGCGCGTGAGCTCAGCACCCGCCAGGTTCCGTCCTTGTGCCTGCAGCGGAGCTGCATGTGCAGATTCGCGCCCGGCTCGGTCGTCATCCGCTCGAGCGTGCTGGTCGCATTCGCCAGATCGTCTTCGTGGACGTAATCGAGCACCGGCTTCCCGAGCAGCTCGGCCGGCGTAAAGCCGAGGACATTCACGTAGCTCTCGCTGGCATAGGAGAACCTGCCCTGCGCGTCGATGATCCCGATCGCGTCGGAGGCGTTCTCGATTAGTGAGCGGAATCGGCGCTCGCTGTCGCGCAGTGCCTGCTCCGCGAGCTTGCGGTCGGTGACGTCCACCATCGTGCCCATCATGCGCACGGCATTACCCGCATTGTCGCGGCTGATGAAGCCGCGGTCGAACACGTGCGCGTACGTGTCGTCCCCGCGCCGGAAGCGGTACTCCGCCGACCAGAACTGCCCGCGCCCGGCGATCGCCTGGCGGATTCCTTTCACCACCGACTCGCGCTCTTCGGAATGGATGTGCGACGTCCACCATTCGATGTCGTCCACCGGCTCGTCCGGGCCGTACGCGAAAACCACCCGCACCGCCGGGCTGAACTCGAGCTTGTCGGCGATGAGATTCCAGTCCCACACGACGTCGTTCGTCATGGAAGCGACCAGGCTTTTGTCCGGGCCGTCCCGTCCGACCGCGTCTTTGTCCGCGTCCGACAACGCCGGAATCCCGGTGGACGGCGTCAGCACGCGGCGCTCGGGGGGAACGGAGCAAGAGCGGCAACAGAAGCGGCCATTCCCCAATCTACGACGTTATGACTGTCGGTGCGTGATTGACGATCCGAGCGCACGGAGCGACTTTCCCCCCGCCTTGATCCACGCAGCTGGCCCCATGCAACGCCAACCTGACAGAGCCCAATGACATACGCGTCCCGGTACTCTCGCCCGATCATATACGGTCTCGCTCTCGTTGCGTTGGCCGGACTGGCCGCGGCATCTCCGCCCGTGGCGCGGGGCGAGGCGCGCGGCGCCGAGCGAGTCGCGCCCAACGACAACAGGCGCGCCGCGGGCCGGCTGCGGAGCGGAGTGCTCACCGTGAGACTCGTCGCGCGTACGGGCGTTTGGGCGCCTGAAGGGCCGGCCGGTCCGCAGCTCACGGTAGCCGCATTCGGCGAAGAAGGCCGGAACATTCAGACGCCCGGTCCGCTGCTCCGCGTGCCGGTCGGAACCGAGATTCGGGCCACGGTTCGCAATAGTCTGGGCAAACAGTTGTGGATTCATGGGATGGGGCAGAAGCGTGGCCTCTCCGATAGTACCGGAATCCCCCCCGGGGAAACCCGCGAGTTGCGATTTACCGTGAACGAACCGGGTTCCTTCTACTACGCTGGGCGGACGAGCGACGAGCCTGTGTTCGGCCGCATTGGCGACGACAGTCAATTGAATGGTGCGATCATTG
>JACDCY010000007.1 GCA_013817305.1 Gemmatimonadaceae bacterium
TGGATCTGCGGCTCCCCCTTCGAGCCGTTGCGCTTGCCGTCCGAGCCGCTGGACCCGTTCGAACCCTTCTCGGGCTTCTGCGATGCCTCCGGCTTCTCGGGCTTCTCGGGCTTCTCGGGCTTCTCGGCTTCGACGTCCGGGACGTCAGCGTTGCCCGGATCGTCCTCTTCGTCGTCGACTTCCTCGTCGGCGACGTCGGATGCATGCAGGAACGCGCTTTTCTCGGTGCCGATGTCGACGAACGCGGCCTGGATGCCGGGGAGGACGGCTTCGACGCGCCCGACGTAGATGTCGCCGACCATGCGGCGCGTCTCGGGGCGGTCCGCGAGCAGCTCTACGAGCTGGTCGTCTTCGATGATCGCCACGCGCGTCTCGCGCTGCGCGGCGTTGATGAGAATTTCTCTTTTCATATAAGCCGCGGTTCCGCCGGCGGCGACTCGACGCCTGGGCGGGCCGTGGCCCGAGTTGACTGTTTTGCGACACCGGCACCTTGCCGGCCTTCGCCTTGGAATCCTGCCGCTTCACGTGTGATCGTCCGCGGGGGACCCGCCGGCTAGTGGTCGCTCGCCTGGAGCGGTGCCGGGTCTCGGGCTCCCGCGCGATCGCCCCCGATGGGGCGGCACGCAGGCGACGGGCTGCGGGATGGGACGGCCGAACGTGCATCGGCAGCTCTTCCCGCGCGCCGGCCGATCCGCGAGTCGCACAAATCAGCCGGCTGAAAAAAAACGCTGGTTCTACGCGGGGGAAGTTAGCGCCGTCACCGCGTTTTGGTCAATAGCCGCAACGACTTAGCGGCGGCGGCACAACCGGTTTATGAGGCTTGAGAGGCCCTATACGCGAGCCAGGCCACGGCGGCCACGTACACCAGGCCGGCCTTCCATTCCCCATGCTTCATGTACAGGTCAAAGCTGAAGGGCTCGTCGCTCGCCGGCCCCGACGCCCATGCGCCTCGCCGCGGAAAAAACACGGGGACTTTCGCCGCGTAATCGGGGTAGTCGTCGGGAAATCTGCTCAGGATGTTCAGCCGCTCAGCCTCGATTTTGGGTGCGTACACCAGTACGAAGAAGGCGATCACCAGCAGCAGCAATGACCAGTGCCCGGCGATCGCAAAACCGGCCGCGATGAGGAAGCTGCCGAAGTACAGTGGATTCCGCGTGTACGCATAGGGACCGCTGACCGCGAGCCTGGCATTCTTGCGGATGTGACCGGAGGCCCAGCCCCGCACGAGCACTCCGATGAGCGCGATGCTGGCTCCCACTGCCAGCGGCAATGGCTCAGGCACGGCGAATGTCAGATACAACCCCCCGAGCAGGAACCCGAGCGGCATGCGAAGAGTTTTGACCAGATCCTGATAGCTCATGGGAAAAAGCGCTGCGCACTGCGTATTTCCCTGTTCAATCCGCTATCTCCCGCAAAACCTGCCTCGCAATCACCATACGCTGAATCTCGGATGTCCCCTCCCCGATCTCACAGATCTTCGCATCCCGCATCATCCGCTCAACCGGATAATCCTTGGTGTATCCGTACCCGCCGTGAATCTGGATCGCCTTGATCGTGGTCCGCATCGCCAGCTCGGAGCAGAACAGCTTCGCGATCGCGGCCTGCTTGGTAAACGGCTTCTTGTTCTCCGCGAGCCAGGCGGCGTGATACACGAGATGCTTCCCCGCCTCGATCTCCGTCGCCATGTCGGCCAGCGGGAAGCTCACTCCCTGGAAGTTCGCGATCGCCTGGCCGAACTGCTTCCGCTCCGACGCGTACCGCAGCGCCTCCTCGAACGCGCCCTCGGCGATTCCCAGCGAGAGCGCGGCCATGCCGATCCGCCCGGCGTCGAGCGTCTGCATGAAGTTGAGAAAGCCCTGCCCTTCCTGGCCAAGCAGGTTCTCCTCGGGGACTTCCGCGTCCTCGAAGGTCAGCGATCGCGTGTCGGACGCGCGCCAGCCGAGCTTGTCCTCCTTCTTGCCCGAGCTGAATCCCGGCGTTGCCGCCAGCGAGTCGTCGTGCCCGAATCCGGTAGCGTCCGCTTTCGCGCGCTCCGCAGTCTCCTTGGTGATGATGAAGGAGCTGATGCCCTTGGTCCCGATCCCCGGCGTGGTGACCGCGGTGACGACGAACAGCTCGCCGACTCCACCGTGGGTGATGAACACCTTGGAGCCGTTGAGCACGTAGCGTCCGTCCTTCTTCACCGCCGTGGTGCGTGTTCCCCCTGCGTCGCTCCCAGCGCTCGGCTCAGTCAGCCCGAACCCCGCGAGGACCTTCCCCGTCGCGAGCATCGGCACGAACCGGTCGCGCTGCGCATCCGTGCCGAAGTTGAAGATCGGTGACGTGCCAAGCGTCGTGTGCGCCGAGATGGTGATCGCGTGCGAGGCGTCCACCTTCGCCATCTCGTGGATCACGCTGATGTACGCGAGCAGGTCGAGGCCCGACCCGCCCATCTCCTCCGGCCAGGGGATTCCGAGCAGGCCCAGGTCGATCATCTTGCGGACGTTTTCCCAGGGGAACTCGCCGGATTCGTCGTACTTGGCCGCGGTCGGCGCGATCTCTTCGCGCGCAAACTCGCGCACCATGTGTCTTACCGCGAGATGTTGCTCGGAGAAGTAGAGAGCGTCATCCATCAGAAGCTGCTTACCCTTGTCATAGTCGGAATTCTATTCAGGCGGCACACTCAACCAAATGTTAGTTTGACCGCCGTGTCGTAACCAGCAAGCTTACCGCTCCCATCCACATTGAGACACCCGTGACTACGAGAGCCTCGCTCGCCGCGTTCGTGATGCTGCTGCCCGTGGGCCTCCCGCAACCACATCCGGTCGACGCGCCGTTGCCGCGGACGGTGATCAACGATAACAGTAAGCCGGCGGGTCGGATGACCGGGTCGTTACTGGCCGTTCACCTGACCGTTGGCCGCACTCAGTGGTTCCCTGAAGCGGAAGACGGGCCCAGCGTGGAAGCGCTCGCGTTCGGTGAAGCGGGCAAGGGGATGAGCATTCCGGGGCCGCTGATTCGTGTCGTCGCCGGGACGCGCATACGCGTTACGCTCACCAACCCGTTGGCCGAGACGCTGACGGTGCACGGGCTGTTCGACCGTCCGGGCGCGCCGCGCGCGGTCGTCGTACCGCCCGGCGCCACGGAGCAAGTCGAGTTTTCCGCGCCAACGGGGACCTACTTTTATTGGGGCACGACTACGAAGTCGTTCCTCGGGGAGCGCCACGCCGACGAGTCGCAGCTGAGCGGCGCGATCGTCGTGGATGCGCCAGGACAGCGACTGCGGGACCGCGTCATCATGATCGGCATCCGCCTCCAGGAGCCGGACTCTACTGCCGAAGGCGCCATTCCCTTCCACGAGGCGATGGTGATGAATGGCAAGTCGTGGCCGCACACCGAACGCCTCAATCTCGTCCAGGGGGACAGCGTGTTCCTGCGCGTGCTGAACGCCGCCGGCGCGCCGCACCCCATGCATCTTCACGGCTTTTACTTCCGGGTCGACAGCCGCGGTAGCTGGAGAGCCGACACCGTTTACGCCCGGGATCAGCAGCGGCTTGCCGTTACGGAACTGATGTCAGTGGGAAGCACGTTCACGATGGCGTTCGTCCCCACCGAGCCTGGTAACTGGGTATTTCACTGCCACTTCGCATTTCACGTTTCGCCGGATAGATCGCTGGTACCGGTCGATAAAGACACAGGGTCGCACGCGCATGCGAAGCGCGGCCACATGGCCGGCCTCGTCATGGGAATGCACGTAGCGGCGCGCGGTCCGCAGCGCGTCAATCGCGCAACTCCACGCGACATCGCTCTGTTCGTGAACGCCAAGCCCCGGGTATTCCGCGACAAGCCGGGCCTCTCGTTCATCGAGCAGATGGGCCCCGTCGAGCCGCGTGCTGATTCCGCACAGGCTCCGGGCGTGCCCCTCCTGCTGACCCGGGGCGAGCGCGTGCGCATCCGGGTGATCAATCGGCTTGGCGAGCCGACGGCGATTCACTGGCACGGCATCGAGCTGGAAAGCTTTCCGGACGGCGTACCCGATTGGAGCGGCATGCCGGGGAATCTGTTCACCAGCGTGCCGGCCAACGGCTCGTTCGACGCAGTGTTCGCGCCGCCGCGCGCCGGAACGTTCATCTATCACTCCCATCTCAACGAGATGAACCAGATCGTCTCGGGAATGTTCAACCCTCTGATCGTGCTGGATCCGGGGCAGAAGTTCGACCCGGCAACGGACAAGATCTTCCTCGTGGGAGCAGCGGGCCCGATCAACGAAGGCGAGAACGACATGGGGACGGTAAACGGGGAGCGTGAGCCGGAGCCCATCGATCTCGTCGCCGGACGGACGTACCGCTTCCGGATGATCAACATCAACCCTGAGTGGCGGGTCCAGTTCACTCTCGGCACGGACACCGAAGTCGCGACCTGGCGGCCAGTCGCCAAGGACGGGGCCGATCTTCCTGAATCGCAACGCGCGCCGCAGCCGGCGTTCCTGTTGACGGGGCCCGGAGAGACGGCGGATTTCGAATTCACGCCCACCACTCCCGGTAACCTGGAGCTCAACATTCGTACCCGAGTTGCGGGGTGGAGCATCCCTGTTTTGCTGCGCGTAGGACCGGCGCAAGTCGCCGGCAACTGACGTGCGATTGGAGACCGCTTAACTCACGCGAGGCAGTTGTCGCAGCTCCGGCAGTTCTGGCCGCGAGCCGCGGCGCGATCGCCGAAATACCTTAGCACGAAGGTGCGGCGGCAGGACCTGGTGGTGGCATAGCGCTGCATCATGTCGAGCTTGGCGAGCTCGGCGCGGCGGCGCGTTTCCAGCGCCTCCCAGTCGATGTCCATGCCTTTGATCCCGCGTGCACCGCCGGTCAGGGTCAATCCCCCGCCACTGCGCTCCCAGGCTATGAACTGCCGGGCTACGAGCGACTCGAGAACCGGAGTCGCGCCGGCGGAGCCACCAAAGCCGGGAGGCAGCCCGTTCAGGTCGAACGTGGCGCCCGCATACAGCCGCTCGCGCACCGCCTTCCACAAGATACGCAACAGCCCGATCTCGAGCTCCGCTCCCTCCGAGAGCTCTGCCTTGATCCGCGCGTGCGTCGCGAGCAGCCGGACGTGCACCATGGACGCCGACGCGCTCACGTTCGCAATCGCGCCGCTCGAAGTGAGGACCCGGATCGCGCTCTCGACGTCACGCGTTCCGATCCCCGTCCCCGCAAGCGCGGCGATCGCATCCGGATCACCCGCCGAGATGCCGTTGCCGCTCATTGCGCGCACGAGAGCCGCGTACACGCGCTCGATCGACTGCCGGTCGGGGTGCGCCGTCTTGATGAAGAACTCGTGCGTGAACCGGTCCTGGTACGCGTGCAACAGCAGCACGTCGGAGTGATCTCCGTCCCGCCCCGCGCGCCCCGCTTCCTGGTAGTACGCCTCGAGCGTGCCCGGCATCGCGTAGTGGATGACGAGGCGGACGTCGGGCTTGTCGATCCCCATTCCGAACGCGTTCGTAGCGACGATCACGGGGAGCTTGCCGCTCATGAAATCGTCCTGCACCTGCCGCCGGCGATCGGCGGCGAGCCCGGCGTGGTACGCGGCTCCGCCGATCCGCGCCGCCTTCAATACGCCGGTGATGCGGTCCACCGCCTTGCGCGTCGGAGCGTACACCACCGTCGTGCCCTTGCTGGCCGATAGCGTGTCGATGAGAACCTGATCCTTCTCCTTGTCGCGCTTTACCGCCTGGACCGAGTAGGACAGATTCGTTCTGTCGAACCCCGTGATCACGACTTCGGGATCGCGCAGGCCCAGATGCGTGATAATGTCCGCTCGCACCTGCGGCGTGGCGGTGGCAGTGAGCGCTATCACGGGGGGCGAGCCCAGCCCCTCTCGCACCGGACGCAGCCGCAGATAGCTCGGCCTGAAGTCGTGACCCCACTGGCTCACGCAATGCGCTTCGTCCACGGCGAGCAGCGACACGCCGATGGAGCGGAGCCGCTCCACGAGCCGCTCAGACTCCAGCCGCTCGGGCGCCACGTACAGCAGCTTGATGTCGCCGGTAGTCGCCCGCGCCAGCCGGTCGAGCGAGTCGTTGAGCGACAGCGTGCTGTTGAGGAATGCCGCTCCAACCTTCTTCCGCACGAGGACGTCGACCTGGTCCTTCATCAGGGAAATGAGCGGCGACACCACGACCGTGAGCCCGGGGAGCACCATCGCCGGAACCTGATACGCGAGGGACTTTCCGCCGCCCGTGGGAAGAACAACCAAGGTGTCGCGCCCCGCGAGCGCGGACTCGACCGCTGCCTGCTGCCCCGCACGAAACTCGGCGTAGCCGAACGTCTCGCGGAGTACATCCGTCGCGGTGCGAGCTCCTTCACGCCGCTTGGTGCGGCGAGCCCGGACTGGTTCGACGGTCGTCATGGAACTGGGTGGACCTGGAAAGAAGGAAGGTTCGGGCGCGGCGATCAGGAACCATACACCGCGAACCGACAGCCGTGGAATCAGCCTATTCGGGGCACCATCTTCCCGCCCCCGGATCACCCCTTACGCGTCCCCCGACCCACGAATCGGAGCGCCAGGGATGCGGTCAGGAAGGCGATCCCGGCAAACCGGAGGTATGAGCTCTCGCTCCGCAGCCCGAGCCCAAACAGGACCAGCGCCGTCAGCGCGAGCACCAGCCTGATGGTCTGGATGCCGGGCATCACTCGCTCCCGGGCTTGCGGGAGAACCTCGCCACGCCTTCCCTGAACGCGCTCGTCGCCCGCGCCTCGGCGTTACCTGCGACGCCCGCGGCGAGGCTGTCCGTGAAGCTCTTGCCTTCGGATTCATAAAAGAGCCGCTTGGTTAGCCGCACCGCTTCAGCCGGCAGCTCCGCGAGCCGCGCCGCGCACTGCTCCACCTCGCCCTTGAAACTGGCCGCTTCAATAACGCGCGTAACGAGGCCAATTCGCTCCGCCTCCCGCGCGTCTATCAAGCGCCCCGTCGCCACGAGCTCGAAGGCGTGCTTCTCGCCCGCGCTGCGGTGGAGCATCGTCATGACCATCGCCGGCACGAATCCGACGCGGACCTCCGGGTAGCCGAACCGCGCGTTCTCGTGTGCGAGCGCGATGTCGCACGCGTTGGCGAGGCCGCATCCGCCGGCCAGAGCGTGACCCTGAACTCCAGCCACGACTGGCTGCGGGAGAGATCGGATCGCGACAAAGACATCCGCTAGCGCCTGCGCGTCTGCTCGATGCTGCTCGGCCGTGGCGTCCCGCATCTCGTACAACGCTTCCAGATCGGCGCCGGCGCAGAAATCATCGCCCTCCGCGGTTATCAGCACGGCGCGGACGGTAGGCGACTCCCGGATAGCCGCGAGATACCTGGCGAGCTCGTCAGCGGCAACGCGGTCAAGCGCGTTTTTCTTCTCGGGGCGGGACAGGATCAGATTCGCGACTCCGCTCCCCTCCTCGCAGACGACGCGCTTCATCCGCGCGCTACCGGGAGCTTGAGCTTTCCTGCCTCGTCATCCGGAATGTCGAGCACCATACGGAGCAGCGCGGTCGAGAAAACCTTGCCCTGCGCGTCGGTCTTGAGCGAGATCGTCCCGCCACCATCCAGAGCGCCGTGCAACAGGAAGTTCAGCGCCTTGAGATTCGGCAGCTCAAACCGATCTACTGGTCCGGTGATCATCCCCTCAAAGTGACGCGAAACGCGAGCGGCCGTCAGTTCGCGCGCGAGCAGCGGGTACCAGGATGGATCGAGCGCGATCACGCCGACGTTAGCGGTGTCACCCTTGTCGCCGGAGCGCGCGTGCGCGATGTCCACCAGACGAATCTTCATGCGATCAGCTGCACTTTCGAGGTGACTTGCGTTTTCTCGATGAGCGCGGGCCAATATGCCACGATCTCCTCCACCTTCGGCCTTCCGCCTGCAAATCCCGTCACGCTGGGCGGACCGTTCAGCACCAGTGGCGCGATCTCGCGAGTAAAGCGCTCCACCGCCTTTCTGTCGGGCCCGCGCACGCCGAAGCGAAGCTGGACCTCCGGCACGTCGCCCGGTCCGCCCGCCAGCGGACCGTGCGTCGACGAGTGTCCGACGAGCTCGGCGAGCACGTGGTCGAACCGGAGGCCGAGGCGGTCAAGCCTCTCGCGAAGTATCCGCTCGGCGGCGCGCGCCTTGTCCAGCGCGTCCGGCCACGAATACACGAGCGTGCCGACAGCCTTGAAGCCGGCGCGATAAGCGATCGAAACCTTGAGCTTGTCTGTCGGCGGTCCGCCTTTGATGCCCTGCACGCGCACGCGGTTCTCTCCGGCCTGCTCGAGATGGATCGTCGTGAAGTCCGCGACCACGTCCGGCGTGATGTAGGAAACGGGATCGCCCATCTCGTATACGAGCTGCTCGGTTACCGTAGGCACACTCACGCGCCCACCGGTGCCCGCGTGCTTCGTAATGGTGAACGTGCCGTCCGGCGCCACCTCGGCGATCGGATAACCGACGTTCGCGAGATCGGGAATGTTGCGCCAGTCGTGCAGGCAGTTGCCGCCGGAGGCCTGGGCGCCACATTCGATGATGTGCCCGGCTACGATGCCGGAAGCGAGCTTGTCCCAGTCGTCGGCGCGCCAGCCGAACTCGTACCGCAATGGCGCCATCGTCAGAGCTGTGTCGGTGGAGCGGCCCGTGACGACGATGTTCGCGCCCTGCGTCAATGCTTCCAATATCGGCTCGGAGCCGATGTACGCGTTGGCGGCTATCACTTCGCCGCGGACCGTGCTCAACGGCGCGCCCGTATCCATGTTCGCCAGCTCGTGCCCGGCCCCGATCAGCTCGTCGATGCGCGGGAGCAGGTCGTCGCCCGTCACTACGCCGATCTTGAGCTTCCCCGCCGCGCCGCGCGTCTTCGCCATCTCCATCACGGCGGCCGCGCACGCCGGCGGGTTCACGCCCCCCGCGTTCGCGATCACCCGCACGCCGCGCTCCGTGATCGCCGGCAGCACGCTCTCGATGGCTCCGACGAAGTCGCGCGCGTAACCCATCGCGGGGTCGCGCTCCTTCTGCTTCTGCAGAATACTCATGGTGACTTCGGCGAGATAATCGAGCATCAGGTAGTCGATCTCTCCCCCTTCCGCCTGCCTGCGCGGAGCGTCGAGATCATCGCCCCAGAAGCCCTGGCCCGCGGCCACACGCACGAGCTTTTTCACAGCACAAACGCGCCGAGGTGCGGACCGGGGTTCTGCAGCGCGGCTGTCAGCGCCATCACGATGACTTCGCGCGTGTCCTCGGGGTGCACGATCGCGTCGACGAAGCCGCGCGCCGCCGCGTAGCGCGAGTCGAGCTGGTGCTCGTAATCCTCGCGCATCTCGTCCACGGATTTCTCCACCTCCGCCGGGAGCTTCGTTCCCTTTGTCTTCGCGGTCTCGAGCGCGCGGCCATGAACTGCCTGGATGGCGGACTCGCCCTCCATCACTCCCATGCGTCCCGTCGGCCAGGTAAAGATGAAATCCGGATCGAATCCCTGCCCCGACATCGCGTAGTAGCCCGCCCCGGACGCGTGATTCACCGTGAGCACGATCTTGGGTGAGCGAGCCGTCGCCATGGCCTCGACGAACCTCGCGCCCGCGCGAATGATCCCGCTCTGCTCGGCCTCCGCTCCCACCATGAAGCCCGACACATCCTGCACGAACAGAATGGGCAACTTCTGCTGGTCGCACCGCTCGATGAAGAATGCCGTCTTCTCCGCGCTCTCCGTGTAAATGATTCCGCCGATCCGCGGCTTCTCCCCGGGGCGCTTCACCAGCTCGCGCAGATTGGCGATCACACCGACGGGAATGCCCCCGATGCGGGCGTCCGCGCAGATCATCTCTTTCGCCAGCTCAGGCTGAAATTCCGTGAGCTCGCCAGCATCGACGATCGCACCCAGTAGCGCGTGCATGTCGTACGACATGCGATGGTCGCCGGGCAAGAGGTCGTATAACGCGTCCGAGCCATCGTCGCCCTCGACGGCACCGACCTCGACCTGCTCCGGCAGTTGACCGACCAGCGCGCGCAGCTTCTCCAGGCAGTCGGCGTCGTTCTCGACCGCGTAGTGCGCGACGCCGCTCACCTGGGTGTGCATGGTCGCGCCGCCGAGCGTCTCGGAATCCACTACTTCGCCCGTCGCCCCTTTTACGAGGTTCGGTCCGGCGAGCCCCATGAACGAGGTGCCCTTCACCATCAGGATCACGTCGGACAGCGCCGGGAGATACGCCCCGCCTGCTACGCACTGGCCCATCACCGCGGCGAGCTGCGGCACGCGGAGGTACCGGCGCATGATCGAGTTGTAATAAAAAATTCGCGCCGCGCCGTACTGCCCGGGAAAGACGCCCCCCTGATAAGGGAGGTTCACGCCCGCCGAATCCACCAGGTAAATGATCGGGATCCGGCATCGCATGGCTATCTCCTGCGCGCGCAGAATCTTGGGGATCGTCTCGGGCCACCATGATCCGGCCTTCACGGTTGGATCGTTTGCGACCATCACGCACAACCGGCCGTGCACCGTGCCGATGCCGGTAACCACTCCCGCCGCGGGAGCCTGGCCGTCGTACCGGTCGTGCGCGATCAGCATTCCGATCTCGAGAAAGCGCGTGCGTTTGTCGCAGAGTCCGGCGATCCGCTCGCGCGCCGTGAGCTTCCCCTGCTCGTGCACTTTGGCGATCCTGGCGTCGCCACCCCCCTTTGCGATCTCGCCTTCGAGCTTACGGACAGTCGAACCCAGTTCGCGAAGCCGTTGGCTCAAGGAACCCCCTCCGGCCGGCGGGTGCCTGCCGCTGCCGCGTCTTCCTCGCGGCGCGACGGGAGCGAGAAGGCGAACACTGCGCCGCCTTCTTCAGGGAACTCCGCCCATGCGTTGCCGCCCACCGATTCGACCGTCTCGCGCACGATGCTGAGGCCGAGCCCGGAGCCTTCGATCCCCGTGACCGTTTCCGCGTGCGCACGGTAGAACTGCGCGAACAGCGCAGCCCTGGCCGCCGGCGGAACACCGATCCCGTTGTCGCGCACGCGCACGGTGAGCTCGCCACTCAATCCGCCGGTGACGCTCGTGTCGCCGAACTTGAATTCGCCTTCCACGCGCACCCAGCGATGCTTGGCGTCGACGTCCGAATACTTGATGGCGTTGGAGACATAGTTCATCAAGCACAGCTCCACCGCCCCGGCGTCGACCTCGATCGGCGGCAGGTCGTCCGCGATCTCGACGTGCACGGCGGCTGCCTCCGCGGCGTCGCGAAGCTGACGCGCGACCTCGGTGGCCGCCTGCGGAAGCAGAATGTTGCGGCGCTGCCTGGTGTCGCCCTCGAGGCGCGAGAGGGAAACGAGATTCAGGAAGGCGCGCTGCAGCGAATCCGCGTTCTCCAGCACCATCCGCTGGAAGCGCTGCCTCTGGGGCGCCTCCAGCCAGTCTTCCTGGAGCAGGTGCGCAGCACCGCGGATGGCGCCAACGCGATTCTTCAGCTCGTGCGACACGGTGCGGTTGAATCGCCGGAGCCGGTCCTCCCGCTCCTTTACCTGCTCCGCCCAGAGCCGGAGAAAATGCGTCATCGTCGCCTGCCTGATGACCTCGATGGCCTCGCCCACGCGCTGCCAGCAATCGAGGTACTCGCGCAACGGGTGCTCGGCCTGATCTTGCTCGACGGAATCATTGAGGAACGAGAACAGGATACCGCCCAGAATCTCGTACTCCTTGAGTATCTGGTACGCGTCGAAACCCTGTGAATGTCGCAGCGCGCCGAGCTCCATCGCCTTGGCCGACATCACGTCGTCGAGCCCCTCGGGGTGCTCGAGGTAGTCGGCGATGCCCTCCACGAGCAGGGGCACGTGGTTGAGCAGGTCTTCGGTGGGAAACACCTTTTCGACCGAGATCGAAACGCGCGCGCTGATCCGCTCGAGCCAGCGCGAGACGATCTCGTTCTTGGCCGCACGCAGACGAGTGGCTAGCTCAGAGGCGAGCGCGTGAGGGTTTTCGCCTTGCAAGAGGAATCTGTCCGTCGACTGAGGAGTGGATTGCTGCCGGGAACTTCCGAAATGAACGGGCGCGCGCCAGTCGGCGCCAGTCCCGCGTCCCGCGACGACTTACTTGTCGCCGGCCTGCCGGTAGTGGTTGAAACGCTCGAGGATGATGGAGACGTAGTTCACCGGCTCGATGCCCCGCGAGTAGCCGTATTTCACGACCGGATTGGTGTACACCTCTTTCTTCGACTTTTGCAGGAGCCAATATGAGACGTCCGCCCACTTCGTGGGATCGTCCCCGGCTGCTTTCGCGAGTCGCTGCGCGTCCTCCACATGTCCGGACCCGGTGTTGTACGAAGCCAGGATGAACTTTAGCCGTTCCTCGGGGTCATCGATTCGCTTGGTCCAGTGATTCGTGAGCCAGTCGAGAAAGCGCACAGCCCCGGCGACGTTTTCCTGCGGATCGTTGGAGTTTCGCACCTTGAACTCTGCGGCCGTTCGCGGCATCAGCTGCAGCAGCCCGACCGCCCCGGCCCAGGAGCGGGCCTGCGGCTTGAACTTCGATTCCTGGTACGACTGCGATGCCAAGAGACGCCAATCCCAACCGATCTTGGCAGCGCCTGCCTTGAAGAGCGAATCGTACTCGGAGAGCCGACCCGTCTCTGACGCCAGAAATGGACTGTCGATTCGCTGGCGGTAGCCCGCGCCGTGGACGAAATACTTGGTGTACAGTCGCGCCATCATCGAAGCGTTCGACTTGTGGCCCATCCAATAATTGAGCTGCGCCAGCAGCTGGGGTGCGTTGGGACGGACAGCCCAGGCTATCGGAGCGGCCTCGCCGAGCACCGGCCGCACAGTGATGTTCGTGTAGTGCTCGCTGGAGATGTCCGCGAGGTTCCCCTGGGCCACTGTGTAGCGGATGGTCCCCTCGGAGACCGCGCGGATCAGCGCCTCCGACGAAGCATCGACTTCCACCACGTGGATATCGCCTGTCGTATCGGCCAGCTCGATCAGGGTCTGCGTGAACTGGGATTGGTCGGGCACGTCGACCCTTTGGCCCTTCAGCTGGGACGGGCGCTGAATCTGACGCACGCGCACGGTGGCAACCGGCGGCGTAACTGGCTCGGCCGCGCCACCGAGCGCCGGGGCCGCATCCGCGACTACGACTGCGGGCGGACCCGAAGTCCGCTGGACTAGCACAGGGTTGGTGCTGTAGAGCCCGCGCGTGTAGGCCACGAGTCCGGAATCCTGAGGAGCGGGCATCAGCCTCGCCGCGATGATATCGCCTTTGCCGGCACGCAGCAGCTTGAACATGCTGTCACGCTCGGTGACCACCAGCATTCGCAGAGTGACACCCATGTCTTCCGCGAACTTCTTCAGAAGCTCGTACTCGTAGCCCATCGGCTCGGCGCGGTACAGGAAGTACGTGGTCGAGTTGTAGGGCGCGATCACGGTCAGCGTGTCTCGCTGCCTGATGGCGGCAAGATCGAATGCTACCGATGGCCCCATCTCCGCCTTCCGCTGTGCCCTTGCGAACGCAGTACTCAGGAACTGCGTGTCGCCGCAGCCGGCGATCGCGGCGAGGCCGAGTACCAGAGCCATGCGGGCGAGGCGGGGTGGGGTGCGGCGGGAGAGGGTCACGAGCACTCCGGATGCGATTCTTGGGCCGTACCAATCAGACGGTCACAGGCCCTTGCGAGGTCGCTTTAGGCTAGTTCGCCCCTGACGTATTATCGCCCGCGTGCGCAGACACTTTTTCGGCCTCGAATCGTGAGCGCACCGTCCGCCGAGCGCCCATCGCTCGCTCGATGGGCCGCCGTAGTCCTCCCCGCCGTGGCGGTCGCGCTCTATACGCCCCCCGGAGTTCCGCGCAGATCGTGGCTGCCACTCGCCGTGTTCGTCGCGACCATCCTGGGCCTGATGCTCCGCCCGATGCCGGGCGGCGCAGTGGTGCTGATCGCAGTCTCCGCGCTCGCGCTGCTCGGGATCATGCCCATCACCGAGGCGCTGAGCGGCTACGCTGATCCAGTGGTATGGCTTCCCGTCGCGGCGTTTTTTCTCGCGCGCGCGATGCTCAAAACAGGGCTCGGACGACGGATCGCATTCCTTTTCATCAGAGCAATCGGCCACAGCTCGCTGGGGCTGGGATACGCGCTGGTTTCCACGGACCTCGTGCTTGCGTCCGTCATTCCGTCCAACGGGGCGCGCACTGGCGGAATCGTCTTCCCCATCGCGAAGAGCCTCGCCGAGGCGTACGAGTCACGCCCGGGCCCGACCGCGCGCCGGCTCGGTGCCTTCCTCATGACGCTGGTGTACCAGTGCGAGGTCATCGTCTGCGCGATGTTCCTCACCGGCCAGGCGTCCAACGTGCTGATCGCGAAATTCGCAAAGGACACGACGGGGCTCGACCTCAGCTACACCACCTGGTTCGTGGGGGCGATCGTCCCGGGGCTGATTTCGCTGGCGGTCGTAGGGCTGATTCTGTACCGCGCATTCCCGCCCGAGATCAGGCACACTCCCGCCGCGCGAGCTGGCGAGCCGTGAGCTCACGGCAATGGGCCCGATGTCGCGCGCCGAGTGGACGATGCTGGTGGTTTTCCGGGGGGTCGCCGGGCTGTGGATGACGATGGGTCTGCACGGGATGCACTACACCGCCATCGCGCTGCTCGCGATCTGCGGGCTGCTGCTCACCGACGTGCTCACCTGGGACGACATCACGAGCGAGCGGGCCGCGTGGGACATTTTCGTGTGGTACGGCGGGCTCGTGATGATGGCCGGCGCGCTGTCGCGCTCCGGGCTGACGCGGACGTTCGCCGAGCTCGCGGCCGGGATGACGGTCGGCTGGGTCTGGTGGGCAGCGCTTGGCGGCCTGCTGCTCGTTTATTTCTACGCACACTACGGGTTCGCCAGCATCACCGCGCACGCCACCGCGATGTACATCCCCTTTCTAGTCGTAATTCTTGCCGCGGGCGCTCCGCCGTGGGTAGCGGTGCTGTCACTGGCGTACTACTCGAACCTGTGCGCCGGGATCACGCACTACGGCACTACTCCCGGCCCGATTCTTTTCGGCGCCGGCTACGTGTCGCAGGGCACCTTGTGGAAGCTCGGACTCATGGCGTCCGTTCCCAACATTCTGATCTTCGGACTGCTGGGCGGGCTGTGGTGGAAGTTGCTCGGCTGGTGGTAGGCCGGGGGGCGAAGGGCGCTACGCTTCCTGTTCCTGCCGCTCGGCGAACCAGTTTTTGATGTAGTCGATCAGCTCGCTGGTGTGCGTACCGGGCCCGAACAGCTTGCCGATGCCCATCGCCTGGAGCGCTTCCATGTCTTCCTT
Organism: Gemmatimonadaceae bacterium; assembly: GCA_013817305.1. Classification (GTDB taxonomy): domain Bacteria; phylum Gemmatimonadota; class Gemmatimonadetes; order Gemmatimonadales; family Gemmatimonadaceae; genus JACDCY01. Next base: position 15,257 of record JACDCY010000007.1, read on the forward strand.
TGGAAGGATCCCGCCGCCGGTGATGAGGATGTCGTCGCGCCCCTGCTCGCGCAGCAGCTCGACCACGCGCGGGAACAGCGTCATGTGCGCGCCGCTGAGAATGGAGAGGCCGACCACGTCCACGTCCTCCTGGACGGCCGCGGTGGCGATCATCTCCGGCGTCTGGTGCAGGCCCGTGTAGATGACTTCCATGCCGGCGTCGCGGAGCGCGGCGGCGACTACCTTGGCGCCGCGGTCGTGGCCGTCGAGGCCCGGCTTGGCTACGAGGATGCGGATTGGGCGGGTCATGCGGTCAAGTTACCGGGTGCGGCGGAACTGAACCAGTAACCAGCGGGTATCGGCCGATATGAAGAACATTCGGCGGTCCCTCAGGGGAGCGTTGCTGGCCGGTCCCGCTGTGCTGCTGCTCGCCTGCGGCGACGCCATCAACGATCCGAGGTTGCAGACGTTCATGGGTTGCCCGGTGCGGGAGATTGTGGTGGACGAGAGCCGCGGCGGCACACTGTCCAGCGGCGATTGCCTGCTGGAAGGCGCCTATACCGACATGTATTACCTGGAAGTCTTCCGCGACAGCAACCTGATCATCGACCTCGAGTCGTTCGACTTCGATGCGTACCTCGTGCTGTATGACCGCGACACGGGTGAGCTGCTGGCGGACAACGATGATCTCAACAGCTTCGATAGCGACGCGCGGCTATCGGGCTTTCTACCGCGAGGTCGGTACGTGATCGCGGCTACGTCGTTCGATGTGGGGGAGACCGGACAGTACGTGATTACGGTGGACTAGTTAGAAGAACACCGGCTCCCTGTACGCCCCGAACACATCCTCCAACGCCGCCCTGATCTCATAGAGCGTGCAGTACGCGCGCGCAGCATCGAGAATGAACGGCATCAGGTTCGCGTCCGTTCGCGCGGCCTCACGCAGTTCGGTCAACCGGCGATCCACCACCGCCTGATCGCGCTTCGCCCGCATCGCAGCCATCGACGTCCGCTGCTCGGCCTCGGCTTCCTTGCCGATCTTCAGTAACGGGATGGTCAGCTCGGGCTCGTCGGTCACGAATTCGTTCACGCCGACAACGAGCTTGCGCCGCTGCTCCAGCTCCCACTGCTGCCGCGCGGCCGACTCGGCGATCTTCCGCTGGAACCAACCCTTCTCCAGCAACGCCACTACGCCGCCCTGCTGCTCGATGTCGGCGAAGATGCGCTCGGCTTCCGCCTCCAGATCCGACGTAAGCCTCTCTATATAGTAGGACCCGCCCAGGGGATCGCTCACGTTCGCGGTGCCGGTTTCGAACGCGAGCACCTGCTGCGTGCGCAGCGCGACCTGCACGGCTTCTTCAGTGGGCAGCGCCAGCGTCTCATCCATCGAGTTGGTGTGCAGCGACTGCGTCCCGCCGAGCACGGCGGCCAGACCCTGGTACGCGACGCGCACGATGTTGTTCATCGGCTGCTGCGCTGTCAGCGTCACGCCCGCGGTTTGCGAGTGAAAGCGCATGATCCACGACCGCGGATCCTTTGCGCCGTACCGCTCCTTCATGTGGCGCGCCCAGATCCGCCGCGCGGCACGAAGCTTGGCGATCTCCTCGAAGAAATCGTTGTGGATATCCCAGAAGAACGACAGTCGCTTGCTGAACCCGTCCACGTCCAGCCCGCGCGCCATGCCGCGCTCCACATACGTGAAGCCGTCGGCGAGCGTGAACGCCAGCTCCTGAGCGGCAGTCGCGCCCGCCTCGCGGATGTGATAGCCGGAGATGGAGATGGTATTCCACTGCGGCACTTTTTCCTCCGACCACTCGAAGCAATCCACGATCAGTCGCAGCGCGGGCTCGATGGGAAAGCACCACGCGTGCTGCGCCATATACTCCTTGAGGATGTCGTTCTGAATCGTCCCCCGGAGCTGCTTCGCGTCGATTCCCTTCTTCTCGGCGGCCGCGATGTAGAAGCAATACAGAATCACCGCGGGCCCGTTGATCGTCATCGACACGGAGACTTCGTCCAGCGGTATACCGTCGAACAGCGTCTCCATGTCGGCGAGACTCGAAATAGCGACGCCGCACTTGCCCACCTCGCCGAGCGACCGCGGATGGTCCGAGTCGTAGCCCATCAGCGTCGGGAAATCGAACGCCACAGACAGGCCCGTCTGGCCATGCGCGAGCAGGAACTTGTAGCGCGCGTTGGTCTGCGTAGCGGTGCCGAACCCAGCGAACTGCCGCATCGTCCAGAGCTTGCCGCGGTAGCCGGTCGCGTGCGACCCGCGCGTGAACGGATACACGCCCGGCAGCCCGATCTCGTCGGCGTGGATGTCTTCAGTATCGAGCGCGGTGTACACGGGCTCGACCGCTTTCTGCGAATTCACGAATCCGATGTCGCGTTTGGACGCGGCCTCGTACTTCCGCCGCCACTCGGCGACTTCCTCGCGCAGACGCTCGAGCTCGGCGTCGCGCTCGGCCGCCGGCTTCAGATCCCTGTCGTTCAGTCCCTTGATGGCGGTCATTTGCTCGCCCTCGAATCATGTTTGGCGATCAGCTCGGCGCTCTGCTCCAGCAGTTCGTCCGCGACCGAGAAGGGCGTCGCGGTGCCAGCTTCCATCTCCTCGACCCGGCTATCGAGCCACTTCCCAGTGCCGGAATCGTTCCACAAACGGTGCCGCACGCGCTGCTCGACGACATCCACCACCCGGTCTCGCAGCCTGCGTCGGCGACGCTCGCGCAATCCCCCGGTCTCTTCAAGATAGGCAAAATGCGCATCGATCGCGGTAAGGAGCTCGACTACCCCTTCCCCCTTTGAAGCGATTGTGCTGAATACGGGCGGAGTCCAGGACGGCGCATTGGGAGTTTGTGGATTTTGGTTTACGGGGCTCGGGGTGAGTTGTGCTTTCGCGGCCTGGCGGGCGAGACGGGCCGGGTTGAGAGACTTCATGTCCACACCGTGGTGGGCCGGCATGTTCTTCATCGTGGCGCCTGAGCGGAGACCGAGCATGAGCTCGATGTCCATGCGCAGCCGGTCGGAGCCGGGCCGGTCGGATTTGTTGACTACGAAGATGTCGGCGATCTCCATGAGGCCGGCCTTGAGCGTCTGAATCGAGTCACCCGATTCGGGCACCAGCACCACGACGCTGCTGTCGGCGATTCGCGCGATGTCCAGCTCCGACTGCCCGACCCCCACCGTCTCCACGATGATGCGCTCGAATCCAAACGCGTCGAGCACGTCCGCCACCTCGCGCGTCGCCGCAGCGAGGCCGCCGAGCGAGCCGCGCGTGGCCATCGAGCGAATGAACACGCCGGAATCCAGCGCAACGCTCTCCATGCGCACGCGGTCGCCGAGCAGCGCGCCGCCGGTGAACGGCGAAGTGGGATCGACCGCAACCACGCCGACACGATGGCCCGCGCTGCGCAGCTCGCGCACGAGCAGCGTCGTGAGCGTGCTCTTCCCCGCCCCCGGCGGGCCCGTGATCCCGATCCGACGCGCGCGCCCGAGCTTGGTGTGCAAGCGCCCAAGTATCTCGTCAAAGCCCGCGCGGTGGTTCTCCACGATACTGACGACGCGCGCGAGCGCCGCAGATTTCCCCGCGTCGAACTCCGCAAGCAGCTGGTCGAACCCCGCGCGCTGCGCGGGCGCCACGCTAGCTGACGCGGGCAAGTATCTCCTCCTGCTTGCGCCACATCTCCGAGCCTGTGCGCTCGTCACCATCGGGATGCTCGTACCCGAGCGTGTGTAGAGTCCCGTGAACGACGACGCGAGCGATCTCCTCGCGTATCCCCACGCCAAATCGCGCAGCGTTCTTCCTCACCACGTCGGCACAGATGTAGATATCGCCGACGACGGATGCCTGAACGGGGCCGGGCGCTAGTCCCAGCGCAAACGAGATCACGTCGGTCGGCCCGGCGTGGCCAAGATGCTCGCGGTTGAGCCTCGCCATCTCACGACTGGAAACGAACGCGACCGAGATCATCGCCTCGCGCGTGTGCTCGGCGAGCAGCGTGCGCCGGACGAGGTCCCGGACCCGGTCGGCGGACAGCGGAATCCGCTGGGCTCCGAGCGAGACATCGACCGCGAGCCGCGACGCGGCCGTCTCAACCGCCCGAGTCGTCGGCGTAGGCCTTGATGATCTCGCGCACAAGCCGGTGACGCACCACGTCGGCTTCGTCGAGATAATGGAATCCGATGCCCTCGATTCCCGGGAGAATACGCTCGACCTGGAGCAGGCCCGACTCCTCGCGGCGCTGCAGATCGACCTGCGTCTTGTCGCCGGTGATCACCGTCTTCGAGTTCACGCCGAGCCGCGTGAGGAACATTTTCATCTGCGCGTTGGTCGCGTTCTGCGCTTCGTCGAGGATCACGAAAGCGTCGGAAAGCGTGCGCCCGCGCATGTACGCCAGCGGCGCGATCTCGATCGTGCGGGTCTCCAGCGCTTTCACGACGCGCTCCTGCGGCATCATGTCCTCGAGCGCGTCGTACAGCGGGCGCAGGTACGGATCAACCTTCGCCTGCATGTCGCCGGGGAGGAAGCCGAGCGATTCGCCTGCTTCGACAGCGGGTCGCGCAAGGACGATCCTCTTCACGCGCTTCTTGCTTAGCGCGTCAACGGCCGCTGCGACCGCGAGGTAGGTCTTGCCCGTACCAGCCGGCCCGATACCGATCACGATGTCGTTCTCCATGATCAGCTTGAGGTACTCGTTCTGCCCGCGGGTCTTGGGACGGATGATCTTGCGAATGCCGGGGAGCACTATGCGAGTCTCGCCGTCGTCGACTCCCGCCGGCCCATTGCCGCCGCCGGCCGCGTCCCCGCCGTCGTCCAGCGTCATGCGGAGGACGTCGTCGGCGGTAAGCGACAGGCGCTGCTTAGCCGCGTCGATCATGCGTTGCGCGATCGGCGTCGCGCGATCCACCGAGTCGTGCGAGCCGCTCACGGTCAGCGTGTCGCCGCGCAAAGCGACTTTCGCCCCGCTCTGCTTCTGCAGCTCGATCAGGTTTTCGTCGTTGACGCCGGCGAGCGTCAGCATGTCCGCGCCTTCGGTGGACAGCTTGTTGGTCAGGAAATCATCAGACATGAAGCGGTGTTTGGATTATGGTTTGTGGTTTGCGCACGTCAGCCCCCATGCGCACGAATGTATTTCTTGCGCAAACCATGATCCAGAAACCAGAAACCATCGCCGTCAGTTCGCGCTCCTAATGTGCAACTCCGCCAGGTCGGCGTCGGCCACCGCAGACGGTGCGCCTTCGAACAGCGCTCGTGCCGCCGTCGTCTTCGGGAAAGCGATGACGTCGCGGAGCGACTGGGCGCCGGCCAGCATCATCGCGATGCGGTCGAAGCCGAACGCGATCCCGCCATGCGGCGGCGCTCCGGAGCGAAGCCCCTCGAGCAGGAATCCGAACCGCTCCTGCGCGTCCGATTCGCTGATTCCGAGCGCGGAGAAAACGCGGGACTGGACGCGGGGATCGCTGATTCGAATGCTGCCTCCGCCCAGCTCGGTGCCATTGAGCACGAGGTCGTAAGCGAGCGCGCGGACGTTCTCGGGATCCTGCTCCATTCGAGCGAGATCGTCCCGGTGCGGCGACGTGAATGGATGGTGCACCGATCCCAGCGCGCCACTTGCGCCGTCCCGGATAAACAGCGGGAAATCCGTGATCCATACGAAGGAGTTGGCACCGCCGGCGAGACCGAGCCGGCTAGCGACTTCCTGGCGCACGCGATCGAGTGCGGGGTTGGCGGTCGCGTCCGGCGCCGCCGCCAGCAGACACAGGTCTCCCTCCGCGATCGCGAGCGAATCCGCCGCGCCCGCTGGCAGGTGCTTGGCGAGCGGCCCATCGAGCGCGCCGCTCAAGCGCTTCGTCCGCAACAGCCCGGCGACACCCGCAGACTTCGCGATCGCCTCCAGCTCGTCCACCTGCTTCCGCGAGAAGGACGCGCCGCCCGGTATGCGTAGCCCGCGCACGCGCCCCCCTGCTTCGATCGCCGACCGCGTGATCCCGAATTCGGCGGCACGCACCATTTCCGTCGCATCAAAGATCTTGAGGTCGTACCGCAGGTCGGGCCGGTCGCACCCGTACGTCTCCATCGCGTCCGCATACGTCATCCGGTTGAACGTCTCCGGCACGCTTAAACCGGCCACGCGGAACAGCGCGGCGATCAGACCTTCGGTAAGCCGGTAAACGTCCTCCGGCTCGATGAACGACGCCTCGATGTCGATCTGCGTGAATTCTGGTTGCCTGTCGGCGCGTAAATCCTCGTCGCGGAAGCACCGCGCGATCTGGAAGTACCGGTCGAAGCCGGCCACCATCAGCAGCTGCTTGTATATCTGCGGCGACTGCGGCAGAGCGTAGAACTCGCCCTTGTGCACCCTGCTTGGCACCAGATAGTCGCGCGCGCCCTCGGGCGTTGGCTTCGTGAGAATCGGAGTCTCGATCTCCAGAAAGCCGTGCTCGTCCAGGTAGCGCCGCGTGGCCTGATACAGCTCGTGCCGCAGGATCATGTTGTCGCGGAGCTCCGGACGGCGAAGATCCAAATGACGGTATCGCAGCCGCAGCTCCTCCGACGCGAGCTTTTCGCCCTTGCCCAGCGATACCGGTATCGCCGGAGTTTCCGCTGGCCCGACAACGCTGATCGACGTCGCCCGAACCTCGACCTCGCCCGTCGGCATCTCCGGGTTCCGCCCTTCCGGGGGACGAAGCGCCACCTCGCCCTCGATAAGCACGACGCTCTCGGCGCCGGCGCTCGATGCGGAAGCGATGGCTTCGGGCGCAGCCCAACGCGGATCAAAGGATATCTGGACGAGACCGGAGCGGTCGCGCAGATCCAGAAAAAGGAGTCCGCCGAGATCGCGGCTGCGGTGGATCCAGCCGCCGAGACGAACACGGGTGCCCGCGTCCGCCGCGCGGAAACCACCGCACATGTGCGACCGGAGAGCGGTGCTCCGGGGGCCGGGCTGGGCCGGAGACGATTTGGCGGTCAATTCGACCGGACTGAGAACGTCATCAGAATGAGTTAAATTTAAGGCCTACAACGCTTTATTGTGAATACTTAAAGATGAATCCGAAGGAGAATCTCCTCAATCTGACCCCCGCCGATGCGGCCGAGCGGCTGCGCCGGTTCGCCGTCCAAAGGGGGCAGCCCGCGTACCGCGCCGCGCAAGTCGCCAGGCACCTGTGGCAGGTTCCTCTGCCCGGGTTCGAGGCGATGACGAACATCCCCCTCGCGTTCAGGGAACAGCTCGCCGAACAATTCGAAATGCCGCGGTTGGAGCTGGCGGCGCGCCAGGCGTCCAAAGACGGTACGCAAAAGTTCCTGTTCAGGCTCGACGACGGCGAGCTGATCGAAACGGTCGCGATCCCCGACGACAGTCGCCTCACCCTCTGCATTTCGTCCCAGGCCGGCTGCGCGCTGCGGTGCTCGTTCTGCGCGACGGGCGCGATGGGCTTCTCCCGCAACCTGGAGACGTTCGAGATCGCGGGGCAGGTGCGCGAGCTGGCACTGCTGGATCCCCCGCTCCGCGCGACGAACATCGTGTTCATGGGGATGGGCGAGCCGATGATGAACTGGAAGGCGGTCGATCCCACACTCACGATCCTCAATGCGCCCGACGGAATCGGAATCGGCGCGCGCCACATCACGGTCTCGACGGTGGGCGTCTTGCCTGGAATCGTGGCGCTGAGCGAGCGTCCGGAGCAGTTCCGGCTCGCGCTCTCGATCCACGCGCCGACGGACGAGCTGCGGCAGACGCTTATGCCGATCAACACGAAGTACCCGCTCGCCGAGGTGATAGACGCAGCCAAGCGTTTCGACCGGCGTGTGACCTTCGAGTACGTCATGCTCGGCGGCGTGAACGACACTCCCGAGCACGCGCGCCAGCTGGGCGAGCTCGCTCTCGCGTGCAAGGCGTTCGTCAACCTGATCCCGCTGCACCCCGGAGGCGCGGGGGCATTCAACGCGACGTCGGCGCGCGACATTTCGATCTTCGCGCGGACGCTGCGGGGAATGCGGCTTCAGACAGCGATCAGGAAGAGCCGCGGAATGGACATCGCTGCCGCGTGCGGCCAGCTACGGGTAGAACGGCAGCGCAGGCGGCCGCCAGTCGCTCCCGACGAGGACCGTCACGTCCAGGTAGCGTGAGCTGTCCGGCCGGCTCTCGACCTTCCCTTTCATAGCCGAAGCGATCAGCGCGGCCCAGTCGGGATGTCCGGACCGATCGAGCACGAGCGTGGAGTCCCGCCGCTCGCTCGCATTTCCAAACGCGACGACGTCGAAGCCCCGGTCCCGCAGGTAGAGTGTCGCGCGGCGCGCGAGCCCACGCGTGGCCGTCGCGTTCTGCACCTCGACCTTGATGCGCACCCCCTCGGGAGCGACGACGTTGTGGGAAGATTCGTCGAAGCTCCCCGGCGCGCCTGCGGCCTCCAGCGTGCTCGACCCCATGTACTGGTTCCAGCCGAACCACGCCCCCACGGCCAGTAGCAGCAACAGAATCCAGCGGCCGATCTTTCGCCGTGGACGAGGTGGTTCGATTTCCCCGAAATCTCCCGGCGCCGTCACCGGAAGGGATTTCTGGATTGTGGTTTGTGGTTCGCGCACCAAAATCCATGCACCACAAACCGCCTCATCTCAGTTCATTCCAGAGCGCGACGGTTTCCGGGTAGATGAAATTCCCTTCGCGGATCGACCACTCGAGACGGAAGCGCACGACCTGCCTGAACACGCCTTCGAACGCGTGCGGCACCTGGCTCGCGAGAAACTCCCGGTCTTCGTGGAGAAACTTGCGCCCGGGCTCCAGATAGTCGGCCATGTAAAGCGCCTTGCCCGTGGAGTCCCACTTGGGCGATCCGACGGTGTGATACCGGATCGCATCCAGCAGGGCCGCGCGCTTCTCCCCTTCCTCGGCGAGGCGTATGGCCGCTGCCGGGCCGTGCAGGAGACCGACGGGAGAATCGTTGTCGCCCGTTATCCGGCGCAGCTCTTCTTCCGATGCTTCGCGCAGCGAATCGTGCAGCCGCCCCGCGTCGATCCACTCGTTCGCCTTGGCGGCGTCCAATCTCATCCCCGCCGACCATGCGGACAGCAGGGCCGTAACGCGGCCGATGTGCGCGCGCCGCTTCGCACCCACCTCCGCCCACTTGGGCAGCTCGACGTAGGGCGACCCGACCGAATCAGAATCCATCAGGTTGTCTTTCACGGCTCCAGAAGCTCGTTGTCTATGAGTCTCGTGGTCCCCACGCGAATCGCCGCGATGACGGCTGCGTTCCCGGCCACCGTGCGGACGCGCTTGAATGTGCGCGTGTCCACGACCGCGAGGTAGTCGAGCTCGATGCCCTGCTCCGCGGACAGAATCTCCTCGGCGACGTGCTCCAGCTCGGCTACCTTCCGGACGCCGGCGCGGTGCGCGGCACGGACCTTCGTCAGGGCACGTGGGAGCGCCAGCGCGGATTTTCGCTCCCGCGCGCTGAGAAACTGATTGCGACTCGACAGCGCAAGCCCGTCGCTGTCGCGGACCGTCGGCTCGACGACCACCTTCAGAGAAAAATCCAGATCGCGAGCCATCGCCTGGATGAGACAGGCCTGCTGCAGATCCTTCTGCCCGAACACGGCAAAATCCGGCTGCACGATGTTGAACAGCTTCGCCACGACGGTCAACACGCCGGCGAAGTGGCCGGTACGCGACGCGCCCTCCCATTCCTCCGCGATCTGCAACGGGCGAATCTCCGTCGCGCGATCGCGGCCGTAGATCTCGTCGACCGACGGCGCGAAGACTATCGAAGTTCCGCGTGACAGGGCGCGCTCGACGTCTCCCTCGAGATCGCGCGGATATTTCGCCAGGTCTTCGTTCGGGCCGAACTGGAGCGGGTTCACGAACACGCTCATGACGACGTACCGGCCGAGCCGCCTGGCGGCATCCACCAGGCTCAGGTGTCCGTCGTGCAGCGCGCCCATGGTGGGAACGAACGAGACAGCGTCCCCCCGCGCGCGCGCTTCCGCGACCGCCGCGCGCACCTCGGCGATCGTCGTCACCACCTTCATCTCAGAAGCTGTGCTCTGAGCCGGGATACTTGCCACCGCGGACATCGCTGGCAAACCGTTCCACGGCGCCGCGCACGTCGGTCGCCATCTCCGCGTAACGCTTGAGGAACTTCGGCGCGAAGCGGTCGTTGAGACCGAGCAGGTCGGGCAGGACGAGAACCTGACCGTCGCATCCGGCGCCCGCGCCGATTCCGATGGTGGGCACGGCGACGGCTTCGGTTATCCGGCCAGCGAGCTCCGCCGGCACGAGCTCGAGGACGATGGAGAACGCACCCGCGTCTTCCAGGCGTCTCGCCTCGTCCACCAGACGCGATGCCGCGTCCGCGTCGCGTCCCTGAACCCGGGCGCCGCCGAGCGTGTGGACCGACTGCGGGGTGAACCCGATGTGGCCGACGACCGGTATGCCGGCGCCCACGACGCGCCGGACGGTCTCCGCGAGCTCCTCGCCGGCGCCTTCCATTTTCACCGCGCCCGCACCCGTCTGCTGCAACACCCGGCCGCAGTTCATGATCGCCTGCTCGATGCTCGCCTGGTACGTGAGAAAGGGCATGTCCACGAGCAGCAGCGCGCGCTTCACCCCGCGGCGGACCATCGTGGCGTGGTAGATCATCTGGTCGAGCGTCACCGGCAGTGTCGTGTCGAGTCCCGCGATGACGTTGCCGAGGGAATCTCCGACGAGAATGGCGTCGACTCCGGCTTCGTCCACCAGGCGGCCGAAGAGCGCGTCGTAGGCCGTGACCATTACGATCTTGTCGCCCTTTTCTTTCCGTTGGACGTACTCGCGGATCGTCATCGCCTTCACAGCGTCTCCGGCTCCGCTGCTCACAGTTGCTCCTGAAGCTGCGCCAGCTCGCGCACCCAGAAGTCGCGCGCTTCGATTGCGGGGTGCGGCAGCGTCAGCCGGTCCGTGCGCAGCACGACGTCCCCGTAGGCCACGATGTCGAGGTCGAGCGTCCGCGACGCCCAGCGCTCTCCGCGCGTGCGGCCGTTCGCCAGCTCGATTCGCTGCAGCTCGTCGAGCAGCTGCGCAGGCTGCAATTGTGTCCTCACGGCAAGCATCTGGTTCAGATACTTCTCCTGTTGTCGTGAACCGAGCGGCTCCGTCTCGTCCACGTCCGAGGCGGCGACAATGAATGTATCGTTCAGGGCGGCTATCGCGGCACGTCCTGACGCGAGATGCTCGTCACGATTCCCGATGTTGGAACCGAGAGCGATGAACACGAGGTGATTAGTGATTAGTGATCAGTGATTAGTGAAGACCGGTCGTTGCAGGAAATTGCTGGTCGCTAATACCTAATACCTAATAACTTTCCCTTCGCCGCTCGACCGTCACTTCCGCGTACGCGAGCGGCCCCGGCAACGCCACGTGCGGCTTTCTCACCGAGACGGAAACCCGATTGACCAGGCGAACCTCGAGCGCCTGCTCGGCGATCCGCTCGGCGACGTCCTCCAGATATTTCATGTGACCGTGAGCCAGCACGCCCGCGGCCCGGTCGTACAGGTCACGATAATCGGCGACTCCCGCAGCTCCATCCGCTCCGGCGGGTCGCTCGACCCACACCGAGATGTCGACCTCGATGGACTGAGCCACCTCGGCCTCGTGGGGCAGCACTCCGATGTGCGTGTGAAACTGCATCGCCTTGAGAGTCACCACGTCTTCAGCCATCCATCGCCTCCCGCATCGAGCGGACAAGTTTCAACGCGGCATCGGTGGACTGCGCCGCAGCCTTGACGATCGCGCTTCCTACCACTACGCCGTCGGCCATTCGCGAAACCACTCGCGCCTGGTCCGCAGTCGAAATGCCGAATCCCGCGCAAATGGGAAGATCGGTAACCGCGCGCAGCTTCGTGACCATGGGAGCGAGATCGGCTGGCGCGTCATGGCGCGTCCCCGTGACGCCCATGCGGCTGATGAGATAGACGAATCCGCTCCCGTGTTCGCAAATGTGTGCGATCCGGTCATCCGGCGTGGTCGGCGCGACCAAGCGGATGAAATCCAGGCCGCTTCGGGCCAGCCAGGCTTCGCGCTCGGAGTCGGCGCCGAGCGGAAGATCGGTTACGAGCACGCCGGCCACGCCGCTGTCGGCAGCGCGGGCCAGTACGTCCGGCCCCGCGGCGAGCAAAGGGTTAAGGTAGGTGAAGAGCACCACCGGAACCGAGATCCGTGCCTGCCGAAGGAGGTCGAGCGCGCTGTCCAGCGTGACACCGTGGGCCAGCGCAACGGCCGAGCTCTCCTGGATCACCGGGCCGTCTGCAACCGGGTCGGAGAACGGGACGCCGATCTCGATCACGTCCGCGCCCGCGTCATCCAGCCCCTCGAGCAGCTCGATCGTCGCGGCAGGCGACGGATGTCCCGCAGTCACATAGCACACGAGAGCGCAGCGCGATTCAGCGCGCAGCGCCCCGAACCGCTGTGCTATCGACTCAGAGGAAATAATCTCCGACGCGGATGCCATAGCGTTCCGGGTCCGCCGTCTTGATGATCGTCCGCGCGTATACACCTTCGGCGGTCTGGTCTGCGAGATCGGCTACGGTAGGCGGAGTGATGAGGTTGCCCATCGGATCGCTCACCACCATCACGATGGGCCGCGCGAGAAGCTCGGGATTCGGGTTGGCGGTCTGCACGATCGCCAGCTCGAAGGTATCGAGCACCACCAGCGTGCCCACCGGGTAAATGCCGAGCAGGTTGATGAACGCCTTGACGACTACCGGGTCCATTCCGCGGCGTGGATTGTCTCGCATCTCCTCGAGCACGGCTGGTGGAGGCAACGGTTCCGTCTGGTAGCTGCGGCGGGACGTCGCGGCATCGTAACCGTCGGCAACTGCTACGATCTTGGCGGTCATGCACAGCTGTCGCGGGCGGATAGGCTTGGGGTAGCCGCTCAGGTCGCACTTCATGTGGTGCTCGTAGGCCACGACCATTGCCCTGTACGGCAGCTCGGCCTGGCCGCGCATCTGAAAGAGCCCGAGCACACCCAGCCACGGATGCGCCATGATGAGCTTCCACTCTTCGTCGGTCAGCCCTTCCGTCTTCTGCAGCATGTCGATCGGGATGCGCGACTTCCCGATGTCGTGGAACAGCGCCGCCATGCCCAGATCGTACAGCTGCCGCTTGGTGAATCCAAGCCGCCTGCCCAGCGCGACGGAAAAGATGCAGACGTTGACGCTGTGCGTGAACGTGTACTCGTCGTAGTCGCGAATCGTCGTGAGCCCGACCAGCGAGACTTCGTTGTTCAGGATCTGATCCACGATGGTCTGCACGAGCCGCTTGATCTTCTTGAGGCTCGGCGTCTTGCCCAGGCGGACCGAGTTCATCACGTCCTTGGTGACGGTGACCGACTGCGCGTACGTCCGGACCGCGGCCTGGTGCACCTGCTCGGTTGCCTCGCGATCCGTCTCGGATTCCGAGGGAGGCTCGAGCTCGAACGCGTTTACGCCGGCGCCGCGCAGGCGCTCGAGCAACCGCTCCAGGCTGCCTTCCGGATCGTTCTTCAGCGGCGACTCGAGCGCGTTCAGGAAAACGAGCCAGTCGTTCGGCGTGGCCGTGGCCGGGACTCTGATCGCGCCGACGCCGCTCGCCTTGCAGATGTTCAGCACCTGCCCGAAGCTCGCGTAGTTCGTGAGGTCGAGCCGGAGCCTCGTTTCGTTGAGGAAGATGAACTCCCCCGAGACTCTGAACTCGAGCTCGTGCTCATGCTCGCTTATCTCCCGCGCGATGTTCGCCACGTCCTCCAGCGACCGCTGCACGGAGCTGTGCTCGGGCGGATACAGCTTGATGGAGCGCATCGCGCTGTACATCCCGATGATCAGCGTGCGGCCGATCTTGCGAACGTAGGCGGGGTTGCCCTGCTCGGCGTGCATCGACCCGCCGCCGGGAGGCGTCGTGAGCTCCGGAGACGTCATGCCGCGACACCCCGCACGGCCCGCGTCACCGCGTTCTTCACAACGGCGTCCTTGTCGCCCGTGGCCTTGTCCAGCGATTCCCGCGCGCGGCGCGTGTTGACCTTGCCGAGCGCCATCGCCGCGCAGGCGCGGAACTCCGGCTCTTCCCGCTTGCCGAACGTTCCCTTGCCATTCAGCACGGAGTCGAGGAACTCCACTCCCGAATCTCCCGCGAGAGATCCATACGCCTCGAAGAACGCCATCTTCTCGGTGAGGTTGCTGTCGCGCAACGGCTTTCCCTTGAGCGCCTTTTCCACTCGCGGCAGCGCGGGGCGGTATGCGCGCCCGCCGAGCGCGCGCACGGCCGCGACTCGCACATCGCGCTCCTCATCCTCGACGCATTTCTCGAGCACCTGGAGCGCCCCCGGCGAACCGATGTCGGCCAGCGCCAACACCGCGGCCAGCCGCATCGAGGAATCGACCCCGGTGCTCATGACCTGGCCCAGGGCCGGGACAGCAGCCGCGGTCTTCATCACGGCGGCACGCTGTATCGCCTCCTGTGCGACGACGGAGTCCGGCACCGTGATGAGGCGCACGAGCTCCGACGTGTGCGATGCCGCGAGACGATCAGCTGAATTCTCGAGGAGCTGGCACAGCTCGCGGTTGTGCGATCGCGGCGTGAAGCCGAACACTGTCTCGAGCGCCGACGGGCGGAGCTGAAGAAACAGCTCGGAGATGTCGCCCTGCGGCGGGAAGAGCGGCGTCTCATCCAGCGTCTCGAGCAGCTGCCCGAGTACCGCACCCTCCGACAAACGCTCCGGCAGATCGGCGAAGCGCTGCACCTGAACCTCGGTCATCTCCTTCGCGCGCTGGGAAGTAAGCGCGACCTCCCGCAGCAGATACGCCACGGTGCGGACCTGGTTGCTGGACAGGAGATTGATCAGTACGCCGTCGAGGATGCGCGCGATTTCTTCCCGCACGCCCACGTCCAGCTGCGTCTCGAACGTGTCGAGAAGCGAGGCGATTACGAGCGGCCGCAGGTCCGCGGAATAATCCTTGGCTATCTCGTTATGGATGTACTCGATCTCGCGCTCGTCCAGGAAGTAGAGCGTGGAATCGAAGTCGTCCATGCTGACGACGCCGGCGGGCTTGGCCGACGACACGAGCTGGTCGCTCCCTCCGCGCTCGACTTCGCCGGGCGGAGGCAGACGATCGGGCGTGGCGCCGGCTTCCATGGGATCGTACGGCGTGTCCCCGCCGCCGCCGCCGGCCCCCACGTATTTGTACTCGAAGGTAGCGAATTCCTGTTCCCACAGGATCGTCAGAAGATCGTCGTCGTCGGCGGTCGCGGACCGCACGCGCTGGATGATCTCCATGATCGGATCCATGTCGGTCATCTCGAAGCCTTTGCAGATCTTGATCTCGCGGAGACCGTCCTTGTAGAACACCCAGGCCAGGTTTTCCGTGGACTTCTCCGCTTCTTCGTAGACCACGAGCTCTTCCCAGCGGAACTGGGTCTCGCCGACGAGCAGCACGACCTCGTCCGTCTGCTGCCAGAGTCCCTGGAAAGCGGCGCGCGCAGCTTCCATCGACCGCGCATGCATCGGATTGTTGGGCAGGTAGAGCGCGTGCGCGCGCACGGCCTTGGAGAACGTCTTCAGGACGTCCGTGACGATCGCGGCCGCGAACGGCGGCGGATCGGCCGATTCCTCCGACTGCGCGGGCGCGCCTGTGGGTGAAGCCATCAGCTCAACAAATCCATCTCGCTTACCTGCGACACATCCTTGTCCCCGCGTCCACTTATACAGACGAGAAGCGAGTCATCGTCCGACCAGCGGCCGCGGTTCCCCTTGATCCAGGCAACAGCGTGCGCCGATTCCAAAGCCGGGATTATTCCCTCCAGCCTGCTAAGCGCCAAAAAGCCGCCCAGAGCTTCGGAATCGGTCACGGAGACATATGTTGCCCGGCGAAGCTCCATAAGATAGGCGTGCTCTGGTCCAACGCCAGGATAATCCAGCCCGGCGGAGACCGAGTGCGCGGGCAAAATCTGGCCGTGCTCGTCCTGCAGCAGGTAGCTGAGGGATCCGTGCAGAACCCCCGGCCTCCCGCGCGAGAGCGACGCGGAATGCTCCGTCGAGTCGAGACCCAGGCCCGCTGCCTCGACCCCGACGAGCTCGACGTCCCCGTCGCCGATGAAGGCGTGGAACACCCCCATGGCGTTCGACCCGCCACCTACGCACGCGACCACAGTCTTCGGCAGGCCGCCCGCCTGCTCGATCATCTGCGCTCTTGCCTCCCGCCCGATCACAGCCTGCATGTCGCGCACGATTCGGGGATACGGCGCCGGCCCGACGACCGAGCCGATTATGTAGTGGCTGTCGTTGACTGAGCCAACCCAGTCCCGGATCGCTTCGCTCGTGGCGTCCTTCAGCGTTCGCGTCCCGGACGAAACCGGAACCACCGTCGCGCCCAGAAGCCGCATGCGAAACACGTTGAGCTCCTGCCGGCGCATGTCCTCTTCGCCCATGTAGACGACGCACTCCAGGCCGAACCGCGCGCACACGGTGGCCGTCGCGACGCCGTGCTGCCCGGCTCCCGTTTCAGCGATGATGCGCCGCTTGCCCATCCGCCGCGCGAGCAGCGCCTGTCCGACGGTGTTGTTGATCTTGTGCGCGCCCGTGTGGTTCAGGTCCTCCCGCTTGAGGAACACGCGCGCGCCGACCTCCTCCGACAAACGAGGCGCGGACGTGAGCGGCGAAGGCCGCCCCACATAATTGCGCAGAAGATCGTCAAGCTCGCGCGTAAACTCCGGGTCGTTCACAGCCGCGGCGTACGCCTCCGTCAGCTCGTCCAGCGCCGGAATGAGCGTCTCGGGCACATACCTGCCGCCGAACGCGCCGAAACGATCGAGGTCCGCCGCCCCCACGTTATTCGCCATCGGCCGCCGCGACGGCCTGCGCGAACGCGCGCATGCGGAGATGATCCTTTACGCCGGGCGACGACTCCACACCCGACGACACGTCGACCACAGCCGGCTGCAGCACACGAATCGCGTTCGAGACGTTGTCGGGATCCAGTCCGCCCGCAACGATCAGCGGTCTGTCCGCCACCGCCCGCCGGATTCCCTCCAGCTCGCGCGCCCAATCGAACGTCCTTCCAGTTCCGCCGAGCCCGGATTCGGAATAGCTGTCGACGAGAACGGCGTCCGCCATCCCGCCGTCGCCGCCAGCTTCGAGAATTCCACCTTCCGCGATTCGAACGACGCTCCAGATCTCGCCGCGGAAGCCCTCGCGCAATCCGTCGATGGTCCCGGACCGCAGGCCCGCGTGCAGTTGAATGACGTCCAGCCCCGACTCCTCGGCGGCCGCGAGGATATCGTCGACAGACGCTTCCCCGAACACACCGACCTTCCGGGCGCCCGCGGCGTCAGCCAGGATGTTCCCCGCTTCCGCCGGCTCCACGCGGCGCTGGCTCGGCGCGAAGATCACTCCGACATACGCCGCTCCCAGCTCGCCAGCGAGACGCGCGTCTTCCGCGCGCGTCATTCCGCAGAACTTTATCCCGGTCATGGGGCGCTCATGCGGCGCGACCGCTACGCAGAACGCCGGCGAGATCACGCACCGCCTGCGCACCGTCGGACGCCAGCGTCAGCACGCTGCCAACCAGCACGGCATCCGCCCCCGCGCGCGCGAGCCGCTCCACTGCGGCGCGATCCCCGATCCCGCTCTCGGCCACCGCGAGCAATTCCACCGGTACATGGCCCAATAGACCTGGCACCAGGTCGGCGTCAATTTGGAGGGTCTCGAGATTGCGCGCGTTGATTCCAATGACGGTTGCCCCCGCCTCCACTGCGCGCGCGATCTCGGCCGCATCGCGCGTCTCGACAAACGGCTCGATCTCATGTGCTCGCGAGAAGCCGACGAGCGCGGCGAGCAATTCCGGGGGCAGCGCGCGCGCAATCAGCAGAACCGCCGACGCGCCCGCCGCTTTGGCCTCGAGCACCTGCAGCTCGTGCACGATGAAATCCTTGCGCAGCACGGGAGCTGGACACGCCACACGGACGACCTCGGCGAGATCCCCGAGCGAGCCACCGAAGCGGGTTGGCTCGGTCAGCACCGATATCGCGGCTGCGCCCCCGCGCACGTAGGACACGCTCCGGTCACCGGCGGAAAGGGATGAATCGAGGTCACCCCGGGAGGGCGATCGTCGCTTGACCTCCGCGATCACGGCCACGGTTTCCCCTTGCAGCGCCGCAACGAACGACGGGCCCGGCGGCCGGGCGCCTGCCTCGACCTCGAGCTCATGCCTGCGCGGAAGCAGGCCCGCAACCGCCGCCTCCGAGAGCCCAATGAGCTCCCCAAGTGTGCCTGTCGGCGCCATCCACGAAGATTGCTGTTGCACTTCGGGGATTGTTCGGCTAACGTGTGAGTTCGGCAAATCTTCGGTGCGGCAAGGGTGACAACCTTTATAGAGGGCTAAACAAGATATGTCGCTCACGAAAAGGCAGCGGGAAATCCTCACATATCTGGCCGATTATTCGGAGGCCAACGGGTACGCGCCCAGCTTCGAGGAGATCGCCGAGCGGTTCGACTACAGCTCGCTCGCCACGGTGCACGAGCATCTCACCAATCTCGAGCGCAAGGGCTACATCAAGCGTCACTATAACGAGAGCCGCGGGATCGAGATCCCCTCCTCCGACGTGTACGCCCGCGCCGTACATCTGCCGCTTGTGGGAACCGTGGCGGCCGGCATGCCCATCGAAGCGATCTCGCTGCCCGAAACGTTCGCCGTTCCCGACGACCTCGTGCGCAAGAACGGCAACCACTTCGTGCTGCGCGTCCGCGGCAACTCGATGGTCGATGAGCAGATCCGCGACGGCGATTACGTCATCGTCAACGAGAAGCCCACCGCGGACAACGGAGAGATGGTGATCGCGCTGATCGACAACACGTCCGCGACATTCAAGAAATTCTACCGGGAGAAGGACGGCCGCATCCGTCTGCAGCCCGCGAACGAGACGCTACAGCCGATCTACGTGCACGAGAATGACGTGACGATTCAGGGAGTCGTTGTGGGTGTGATACGCCGGTATTAAACACAGCTACGCGTGGTTTCAGTCACCGCGGGCCGCCGTTGTCAGCCGTAAACCGCTCTTAGCTTCTCCAAGGCGCTCAGTCCCAGTCCCGCCTTGAGCGCTTCCCTCGCCCGGGTTACCCCCTCGTAATAGCTGCCCGCCTGCCCACTCAGGTATATCGCGGCGGCCGCATTAAGCTCGACGGCGGCTTTGGCCCCAGGCGCTCCGCCGCCCGCCAATAGATCGAGGATCACATGCGCGTTGTCGGCGGGCGAGCCCCCGGCCAGGTCATTCGGACTCACGCGACCGATCCCGTGCTTGGCCGGGTCGATCGTCCATTCCGTCAACGCGCCGTCCTTCACTTCCGCGACGAGCGTAGGCCCGAGGGGTGATATCTCGTCGAGCCCCGGCTCGCCGAACACGACCATCGCGTGGATCGACCCGAGCGCGGTAAGAGCACGGCCCAGGATCGGCAGGCGGTCGCGGTCCGCCACTCCGACCAGTTGCCGGCCCACGCCAGCCGGATTCGCCAGCGGCCCTACGATGTTCATCACCGTCGGGATCGCCAGCTCCCTTCGAATGGGACCCACGTGCTTCATTGCCGGGTGCATCGCCGGGGCGAACATGAAAACCATCCCGGCTTCTTCGAGGGAGCGCGTCATCACCTCCAGCGGCGCGTCGATGCGCACGCCGAGCGCTTCGAGCACATCCGCGCTGCCGCACGAAGAGGTAAACGACCGGTTTCCATGCTTCGCGATTCGCACGCCCGCGCCAGCCGCGACGAACGCCGCTGCCGTCGAGATGTTGAAAGTCGTGACGGCACCGCCACCCGTCCCGCACGTGTCCACGAGGGTGTCCGGATCCGAGGCAGGCAGGTGGATCATCGCGCGTCGGAGAGCTCGCGCAGCCCCAGCCACGGTTTCGGCGGTCTCCCCCTGCACGCGGAGACCCGTTAAAAACGCGGCGATCTGCACGCCGGTCGCCTCCCCGCGCATGATGACGTCGAAGGCGGCTCCCACCTCGTCAGCGTCCAGCTGGCGGTGAAAAGCGAGGTCCTTGATCGCATGCTGAAGTGCGTTGAGCTGCGTCGGCTGCGTCATTCGCGCGCCGTTACCGCGGCAACCACCTCGTCGAGAAGCTTGCGCGGGTCCTCCGCCTTGTCGCGATGCTCGAGCAGGCGCTCGATGCGATAAAGAATCTTGGCCTGCGTGCGCAGCTGTTGGGTCTGCGTGCTCATGTCCAGGTGCGCCTTCTCCAGCTGCGCCACGGCGGCTGAGACCTGATGCTCGACCGCTGTAAGTCGCTCGCTGGCGGTTTGTGCCTGTCCGGCGGCCTCTCTCGCGGCGCGCTCGAGCTGCTGCACGCGGGTGGAATCGCCGACGCCCTTCCCATCCGCCGCGTTCCGCGCGTCGGTCAGCTGGACCTCGAGCCCGGCGATCGTCTTCGTGTACTGGGCGTGCAGCTTCTCGGATATCTCCTCCAGCGCGCGAACCGCCTCCGCCCGTGCGTCATGCTCGGCGAACTTCGCAACTGCATTCATGAACAGCGATATCAACGGGAGCATGCGATCCGTCGTGCGTCCCCCGAACCTTCGCCGCGGCTCGATGACGCCGATCAATCCGTACAACTCGCCGTCGAAGCGAAGCCCGTGCAGCAGCAAATAGCCGCCGTTCGCAGGCGTGCCGAAGGAAAGAAACTTCATGAAGTCGCTCGATTGCTCACCGAAATCAACGAGCTTGGCCCCGCCCAGAACGTCGCGTTTCAGCTTCGGCGGCAAGTGATCCGGCGAAAGCTCCATGGGAGCGGTGGTGGCACCGGTGGGCGCGGCAACGACGCGTGACGTGAGCAGTCCCTTGCGCGCATCGTAGGTGAACAGCGCAAGCTCCAGCCCGGGGTCGTTCGCCGCCAGTTCGGCGAACAGCACGCCGAGCGCGCCGCGGAGGTCCGAGGCGGCGGCGAGCGTCTGGCAGAAAACGGGAAGCGGCTGGGGAGACATGCGTAGTGAAGATTAGCGCCAGGGCCACTCCCCCAATAGCTTCCGCGTCATGACGCCGCCCCCGTCGCCCCAGGGGCCCGAGGCAGGTTCGATGCGGATGATTCAACTGGTACTGCACTACGACGGCTCGGACTATTCCGGCTGGCAGCGACAGCTCGACGAGCCAACGGTTCAGGGCACACTCGAAGACACGATAGCGAAGCTGACGCAACAGCCGGTCACCGTGATCGGTGCTGGCAGGACCGACGCAGGCGTGCACGCGCGGGGGCAGGCCGCGGGCGTCAAGGTCCCACCCAAATGGGACGCACCGACGCTGAGGCGGGCCTTGAACGCGACGCTCCCCGAATCGATCTGGGTCGCGGCAGCTCAAGAAATGTCGCCCGCGTTTCACGCCCGATACAGCGCGGTCAGCCGCAGGTATTCGTACCGTATCGGACTGGACGCCGCCGCGCGCTCGCCGTTTCGCAGGCGATACGAGTGGGCGCTCGACCGCGCCATCGATGCGAGCGTGCTGTCTGCGTCCGCTACGGCCCTGATCGGTGAGCACGCCTTCCTGGCTTTCGCCGTCAAAGGGACGGCCCCGGCGGACGACGACCATCGCTGCACGGTGCTCTCCTCCGGATGGCGAGCCGACGAGACCGGGCTGACCTTCGAGATCGAGGCCAACCGCTTTCTGCACCACATGGTTCGGTATCTCGTTGGAACGATGGTTCAGTCTGCCACTGGACGGCGCGCGCCGGACTCCGTCGCCCGGCTCCTGACCGCTCCAGACAACAGTGACGTCTCGCCGCCCGCGCCAGCGCATGCCTTGTTCCTGGAGCAAGTGCGGTATCCGAACGATCTTTATAATTCAGTGCGTGAAGGAAGTGAGTAACTGCCACAGTTTACCAACCTTCGCATCAACCGCGTCTCTGCCTAATGAACATCTACGTCCGGAGCGACAACCTCGCCGAGATAAGCACCGCCACGGAGGCGGGGCTTACCGACGGCATCCTGTACGCTGGCTCCGGCAACGCGGAGCACGATCCGACGGAGCTGTCCGAGATCGTTGCGGAGTTCGCGCTCCCGGTCTGCGTGGCCGTTGGCGCAATGACGACGTCGGACATGTACCGCGAAGCGCGCGAGCTCTCGCGCCTTTCGGACCGGATCATCGTGCAGGTGCCGCTGGTGGAAGACGCAGTTCCGGTGATTCGCAAATTGACGGTTGACGGCGTGGACGTATGCGCGAATTTCATTTTCAACGCCGCGCAGGCAGCGATCGCCGCGCGCGCGGGCGCCGGTAAGGTGCTCGTCTCCGTGCCGGACCTCGACTCACAGGGCCAGTCGGTGGACGAGGTGCTGGGCGACATACGCGCAGTGTTCGACCGGACGCACGCCGAGTGCGACCTGATGGCCTCCGGCCCGAGAAGCGCCGCCGAATTCACATCGTGCATTCTCGCGGGCGCGGACATCATCTGCATCACGCCGGCGCTGCTCAAGTCATTGATTCTGCATCCGTCCACTGATCGGGCGCTGGACCGCTTTCTGAACGACGCCGGAAAGCGCGGCAAGCCACGGAGCAGCACGTGAGCCGTGCTCCGGGCGCGCTCCTGATCACGCTTGCCCTGGTTGGCTGCGAGGGCGCATCGCCTAGCTCCTCGTCGGCGCAGTCGGCGACTACTGCGGCGAGCCCCACACAGGTCGAAGCGTCGCGGCGCACTGCCATTACAGCGGCCGTCGCCCGTGTCGCTCCCTCGGTCGTGACCGTGCAGACCGAAGCCGTCGAGCGCGTCACTGACTTTTACTTCGGCAGAACCGTCGAGCGCTCACGACCAGGGTTGGGGTCGGGCTTCATCGTCAACGCGGACGGAACGATCCTCACCAACGCGCACGTCGTCGCCGGAGCATCGCGAATATCCGTGGCGCTTCCCGGCGGGGCGACTTATCCCGCGCGGCTGATCGGCGCCGACGAGACCAACGATCTTGCAGTGATCAAGATAGACGGGCAGGTGTTGCCCGTTGCGCCGCTCGGCAGTTCGCGCGACCTCCTGATCGGCGAGTGGGCGATCGCCATCGGCAATCCATTCGGCTTTCTGCTCGGCAACACCGAGCCGAGCGTAACGGCGGGAGTGGTCAGCGGTGTCGGAAGAAACATCGCGGCGGGCATTGGCGAGGGGGCGGGCGTCTATGTCGACATGATTCAGACCGACGCCTCGATTAACCCGGGCAACTCCGGCGGTCCACTCATCAACGCGTCGGGTGAAGTGATCGGCGTCAACAGCTCGATCTTCTCCCCGTCGGGCGGCTCGATCGGGCTTGGATTCGCGATTCCAATAGACCGGGCCAAGCGCGTGATGGAGGATCTGCTTGCGCACGGCGTGATCCGCCGCCCGTGGGACGGGATCAACATTCGCGTCGTACCGCCGGGCACGAACCCGCGCGACATCCTGAGCGCCGGGGTCGTCGTCAGAAGTGTCGTGCCCGGATCACCGGCGGACAGGGCCGGCGTGCGAACTGGTGACATCATTCTCCGCGCGGGTGACCGCGCGCTGCGCAATCCTTACGACTGGCAGGCGGCACGTCTCGACTTCCGCGTGGGCGAAGCGGTTCCGCTGTTGATCCGCCGCGGCGGTCGCGAGTCGAGCGTCTCCCTGCGAATCACCGACCTGCCCGAGCTGACGGCGCCGCGAGTCGCCGTCCTGCAGGAGGTTCAGCTCGTCACGCTGTCGCAGCAGATTCGCGAGAGCCGCCGCATCCGGAGCGCCAGCGGCGCGCTGGTGGTCAGCATCAGCGAGCGAATGTCTTCCGAAATCGGGCTGCTGCAGGACGACGTGCTGCTCCAGATCAACAACGCGCGCATCGGATCCGCCGAGGACGCGGCCCGCGCGATCAACTATTTCGCGGGCCGGAGCGTGATCGAGGTATGGTTCGAGCGCAACGGCCAGCTGGGCCACACGTACTTCAGGGTACGATGACCGAATACGACCGGTACTCGTCGCCGCTGGCCGACAGATATGCGTCGGCCGCCATGCTCGAGCTGTGGTCTCCCCGCACGCGGTACGGCCTGTGGCGGCGGCTGTGGCTGGCTCTCGCGGAGTCGGAGCAGGAGCTCGGCGTCGCGATTCCACCCGAGGCCATCACGCAGATGCGCGATCGGCTCGACGACATCGACTTCTACGCGGTCGCCGCGTACGAGCGCCGCTTTCGCCACGACGTGGTCGCGCACATCCACGCTTTCGGCGACGCCGCGCCGGCGGCCAAGCCGTTCATCCACCTCGGCGCGACCAGCGCTTTCGTCACGGACAACGCCGACCTGATACTGATGCGCCGCGGGCTGGACGTGCTCCGCGGCAAGATCCTCCAGATCATGCGCTCGCTCGCGGCGTTCGCCCGCGAGTGGCGTGACGAGCCGGCGCTCGGTTACACACACTTGCAGCCGGCGCAGCTCACCACCGTCGGCAAGCGCGCTACGCTCTGGCTTCAGGACCTGGTGCTCGATCTCAACGACCTCGATCATCGCCGGGCGACCCTCCCCTTCCGCGGCGTCAAGGGCACGACAGGAACGCAGGCGTCATTCCTCGAGATATTCCAGGGCGATCACAAGAAAGTACGCGAGCTGGAGCGGCGCGTCACGGCGCGCATGAACTTCCCTGCCGCGCTCGGCGTCACGGGCCAGACATATACGCGCAAGCTCGACGCCTGGGTGCTCGGCGTCGTCACCGGAATCGCGGCGAGCGCCGGAAAGTTCAGCGGGGACATCCGCATGCTGCAGACTTTCGGCGAGCTGGAGGAGCCGTTTGAGCGGGATCAGGTGGGGTCCTCGGCGATGGCCTACAAGCGAAACCCGATGCGCGCAGAGCGTATCGCTTCGCTGGCGCGATTCGTCATCTCGCTGGAATCCAACGCGCAGCACACGCACAGCGTTCAGTTCCTCGAGCGCACGCTGGACGACAGCGCGAACCGCAGGATCGTGCTGCCCGAAGCGTTCCTCGCGACCGATGCGATCCTCCTGCTCATGGGCAACATCGTCACGGGGATGGAGATTTACCCGAAGCAGATCCGCCGCCGCATCGACCGCGAGCTGCCGTTCATGGCTACCGAGGAGCTGATCGTGCGCGCCGTCCGCGCGGGGCGCGACAGGCAGGTGGCGCACGAGGTAATCCGCAAGCACAGTCTCGACGCTGCGCGCGCCATGAAGGAGGGCGCGGACGCCAACGACATGCTCGAGCGCCTCGCCGCCGACCCGGAGTATGGGGTCCCGATGGACGATCTGCGCGGCGCGCTCGCGCCCGAGCGGTTCGTGGGGCGCGCGCCACAGCAGGTGGATGAGTTTCTCTCAGAGGTCGTAGAGCCCCTGCTGGCCGGAGCGGAGCAGCCCCACACGACGGACGAGCTTCGCGTTTGAGGACAGGTTTATGGATTATGGTCTTTGGATTTTGGTTTGTGCGGATCTGCATTTAAGCGTCTGGGACCAGCAATCCAGAAACCATGATCCATGAACCGCTGCTCCGGTCTAACCTTCCACTTCCGCTCCTCCGCAGAGGCAAGGTCCGGGACGTGTATGAGGCGGGAGCAGGCCAGCTGCTTATCGTCGCGACCGACAGGGTCAGCGCGTTCGACGTAGTGATGGCGGAAGGCGTCCCGCAGAAGGGCGCGGTTCTCACCCAGCTGACCGCGTGGTGGCTCCGTCAGCTCGGGGATGACGTGCCGCACCACATGCTCACCGCCAACGCGGACGAAATAATCGAGCGACTCCCGGCTATCGCGGCGCACCGCGACGTGCTCGCCGGTCGTGCAATGCTGTCGAAGCAGGCCGAGGTATTCCCCATCGAATGCGTGATCCGCGGCTACCTGGCGGGGTCGGCGTGGAAGGAATATCGGTCGCATGGGACGCTGGCCGGAGAGCCACTGGCGCCGTACCTCAGGGAAAGCTCCAAGCTCGAGCCGGCGCTGTTCAGCCCCGCCACTAAAGCGGAGACCGGCCACGATGAGAACATCACGCGAGGGCAGGCCGCGATCGTCGTGGGCGACGAGCGCATCGGCGAGCTGGAGCGCCTCACCCGCATCGTGTACGACCGCGGCCGGGACCACGCGGCGACGTGCGGGATCATCATCGCGGACACGAAGCTCGAATTCGGCGAGGTGGATGGGCGGGTTATATTAGTCGACGAGGTGCTCACTCCCGACAGCTCGCGTTTCTGGCCCGCGGACCGATACGAGGAAGGCGCTGCGCCGCCGAGTTTCGACAAGCAGCCGCTGCGCGATCATCTGGAGAGAGAAAAGGCTTCCGGCCGCTGGAACGGCGACCCGCCGCCCCCGTCTCTTCCAACCGACGTGATTGATTCGATGAGCCGGCGATACCTCGACATCTACCAGCGGCTCACCGGCAACCCGCTTCCCACTCTGCCGTCATGAGCTTCGCCCGCGAAGGACTCGTCTTCATCGGTATCGCCGCCGCTGCCGCGGCTACAGCGTACGCTTTTGCCATCGGCCGACGTTCCTGGACGCTCTGGCTGATCGCGTTCGTGCTGACCGTCCTCGCGCTCTGGGTCGCGTACTTCTTCCGTGACCCGGAACGGACCGGCGAGCGGGGCGAAACCATCGTGGTGTCACCGGCCGACGGCAAAATCGTGATGATCACCGAAGTTCAGGAGCCTGCATTCATCGGTGGCGCGGCCATCAGAATTTCGGTGTTCATGAACGTGTTCAACGTCCACGTGAACCGGTACCCAGTGGACGGGACCGTCCGTTACATCCATTACAACCCCGGCCGATTCCTGAACGCGGCCACCGAGAAGTCGAGTCTCGAGAACGAGCAGATGTCGGTGGGACTCGAGACGAAGAGCGGACCGATTCTGGTGCGACAGATCGCCGGACTTATCGCGCGGCGTATCGTGACGTACAGCAAGGAAGGACAGGTTGTGAAGCAGGGTGAACGCATGGGCATCATTCGCTTCGGCTCGCGCGTGGACGTGTTCATTCCCACGAGCTCGAAGGTCCGCGTGAAGGTGGGAGAGACCAGCAACGCGGGCGTTACCGTGCTCGCGGACCTCCCTTCGCGATGAGAGACGACCAGGGGCGCGGACAGCGCAGGGTGCGACGCGCGGTGGTCGTGCTCCCGAACGGGTTCACGCTCATCAACCTGTTCTTCGGGATCTTCGCCATAGTCGCAGCGTCGCGCGGCGAGTTCAGCACCGCCGGTCTGTACATAGTGTTCGGCGGAATCGCGGACGCGCTCGACGGCCGCGTCGCCCGCGCCACGGGGAGCGGCTCGCGCTTCGGATCGGAGCTCGACTCGCTCGTCGACGCGATCTCTTTCGGCCTGGCGCCGGCGCTGATCATGTACTTCGCGGTGCTCAACCGCGAAGGGTGGGATTGGCTGTTCGTCTTCCTGTATGTCGCGTGCGCCGTCATCCGCCTGGCGCGCTTCAACGTCGAGCAGGCCGGCCGCGACAAGAAATACTTCCACGGGCTCCCGAGTCCCGCAGCCGGCCTCACCTTGGCGACCTACTACTGGTTCAGCCAGACCGATCTGTACACACAGACGATGATCGGCGATCTGCCCTGGGACATGGTGCTGCGGTACCTCATGCTCATGCTCGCGTTCCTGATGATCAGCAACGTTTCGTATCCGGCGGTCCCGACGGTCGGATACAGAAAGCCGAGCGAGATCATCGGCTCGCTGGTGGTGGCGTCGACGTTTTTCGGCGTGCTGTTTCTGCCGAAGGAATTCTTCTTTCCCGCCGCGATTCTCTACGTCCTGTACGGGCTCGTGAAGACCGTGGTGTACGGGTTGATCGACCGCCGCCCCAGCGGGGATGACCCGGTCATCAGCGACGATGACGAAGATCTCGAGGAGACGTCCACGCGCGAGCTGATGGAGGCGGAGGAAGTGGCGTCGCAGCGCAAGCGCCGTCGCCGGCGCCGGCAAGGGCGCGGTGGAGTCCCTCAGAACCAGCGCCCATTCTCCGGGGACCCGGAATGAAGAATCGGGCATACAGGATCGCCGTGCATATCGTGCCGCGGGCGGGGCTGCTCGATCCTCAGGGAAACACCATCACGGGCGCGCTGCATTCGCTCGGCTTCAAGCATGTGCGGTCCGTGCACGTCGGCCGGCATATCGTCATCGAGACCGAGGCGCCCGACGCGCTCCAGGCGGAAGCGTCGGTGCAGCAGATGTGCGAGAAGCTGCTCGCCAATCCGGTGACGGAGGATTTCGAGATCACGTCGGCGGTGCCTTTGTGAGGTATCAGGTATCAGGTATCAGGTATCACAACAAGGCGGAGAGACGTACGTGAAGTTCGGCATTGTCACATTCCCCGGCTCCAACTGCGACTACGACGCGTATCGGGCGGTCGTGGACGAGCTGGGAGCCGAGGCCACGTACCTCTGGCACAAGACGGAAGATCTCGAAGGCGTTGACGTCGTTGTGCTCCCCGGCGGGTTCAGTTACGGCGATTACCTGCGCGCGGGCGCCATCGCGCGGTTCAGCCCGATCATGCGGGAGGTCGTGGCCCACGCGGGTCGAGGCGGGCCGGTGCTCGCCATCTGCAACGGCTTTCAGATCGCGTGCGAGGCCGGGCTGCTGCCAGGGGCGCTCGTGCGCAACGCTGGAATGCGCTTCGTCTCGGAGGCGGTGTATCTCAGCGTGGAGAACGAAGGCACGATGTTCACGTCGCAGTACGAGAAGGACGCAGTGCTGCGAATCCCGATCGCGCACGGCGAGGGCCGATACGTCGCGGACGCGACGACGCTCGCGCGGCTGGAGGACAACGGGCAGGTCGTGTTCCGGTATTGCGACGCCGGCGGGTCCGCCACCGGCGAGGCCAACCCGAACGGGTCCATGCGTGGCATCGCCGGCATCGTGAGCGCCGAGGGAAACGTGCTCGGCATGATGCCGCATCCAGAGCGCGCGGTGGATTCCCTGCTCGGCCCCGCGGACGGCAAGCTGCTGTTCGAGTCGCTGCTGGCGAGGGTGGCCGTGTGAGCAAGGTTGCGCCGCGCCCGGGCGACCCGCGCATCACTCCCGCGCTCGTCGCGGAGCACGGCCTCAACGAAGATGAATTCAGGCGTCTCGTGGACATGCTCGGCCGCGAGCCGACGTTCACCGAGCTGGGGATCATCAGCGCCCTCTGGAGCGAGCACTGCTCGTACAAGCATTCGCGCGCGCTGCTCAAGACGCTTCCGACGGAAGGGCCGCAGGTTCTTCAGGGTCCGGGAGAGAACGCCGGCGTCGTCTCAGTGGGCGACGGCCTGGCGGTAGCGTTCAAGATCGAGTCGCACAACCATCCATCCGCGGTCGAACCGTACCAGGGCGCGGCGACGGGCGCCGGCGGGATTCTCCGCGACGTGTTCACGATGGGTGCGCGCCCCATCGCGATGCTGAACTCGCTGCGCTTCGGCTCGCTCGACAGCGCGCGAGTGCGCTATCTCTTCGCGGGGGTAGTGAAAGGCATCGGGGACTACGGCAACTGCGTGGGCATTCCGACCGTCGCAGGCGAGATCGTGTTCGACGACGCATATGAGACCAATCCCCTGGTGAACGCCATGTGCGTCGGCGTGATGAAGGAGAGCGAGCTGATCACGGCCAAAGCCGAAGGAATCGGGAACCCGATCATCGCCGTCGGCGCGCGCACCGGCCGTGATGGCATTCACGGAGCGTCGTTCGCGTCGGAAGACCTCTCGGAAGCGAGCGACGCCAAGCGTCCGCGCGTTCAGGTTGGCGATCCCTTCACCGAGAAGCTCCTCCTGGAGGCCAGCCTCGAGCTGATCCGCAGCGGCCACATCGTCGCGATCCAGGACATGGGCGCCGCCGGACTGACATCTTCGTCCGCGGAGATGGCCGAGCGGGGCGAGGTGGGCGTGACCATCGACGTCAGCAAGGTGCCGGTGCGCGAGCAAGGGATGACGCCGTACGAGATCCTGCTGAGCGAATCGCAGGAGCGAATGCTGGTAGTCGCGAAGCGTGGCCACGAGGACGACGTCGCGGCGATACTGACGCGCTGGGACCTTACGGCCGCCGTGATCGGCGAAGTCATCGCGGAGCCGGTGTACCGCGTGACCGAAGGCGCCACTGTGGTGGCGGAGTTCCCGGGCTCGCGGCTCGTAACCGACTGTCCGCGCTACTCACCGGAAGCGCGCGAAAGCGACGAGATCGTTCGCCTGCGGGCGACTGACGTTACGACCATTCCGGAACTCCCCGAGGAGAAGGACCCACTCTGGACGCTCGAGCGGATGCTCTCTTCGCCGACGATCGCCAGCAAGGCCTGGGCGTATCGCCAGTACGACTCCACTGTTCGCACCAACACCGTGATCGGCCCCGGCGGAGATGCGGCGGTGCTGCGTTTGCGCGGCTCGAACCGCGCGATCGCCGTGAAGACGGACTGTAACGGGCGGTACGTGTATCTGTCGCCGCGGAACGGCGCGCAGGCAGCCGTGTGCGAGGCGGCGCGCAACGTGGCCTGCACCGGTGCGCGCCCACTGGCCATTACCAACTGCCTCAACTTCGGTAATCCCAGGCGGCCGGAAAATTACTTCCAGCTCAGCGAGGCAATCGCAGGCATCGGCGAAGCGTGCCGCGCGATGGACACGCCGGTCACAGGTGGGAACGTGTCGTTGTACAACGAGAGCCCCTCCGGCGCGGTATATCCGACACCCGTGATCGGGATGCTCGGGCTGATCGATGACATCGCGCATGTGACGAGATCCACCTGGTCGATGGACGACGACGTGATCATCCTGCTAGGCGAGCTGCTCGGCGAGGTGGTTGGCGGCGCGCGCAGCGGCCTGGGCGGCAGCGAGTATCTCTCCCGTATTCATGGCGTCGTCGCCGGCGAGCCGCCGCCGTGCCACCCGGTGCTTGAGCGCGACGTCATCAACGCTCTGCTCGAATGCATCCGCGAGGGCCATGTGCATTCGGCGCACGACTGTAGTGACGGGGGCCTCGCAGTCGCGCTGGCCGAATGCGCCATGGCTAACCAGGACCGTCCCGTCGGAGCGGAGATCAACCTCGCGGCGTGGAGCGACGTGGCATTGCGCGAGGTGCTCTACAACGAGGCGCAGGGCCGGATCATCATCACGGTTCCGGAGAGCTCGCTGGGCAGGGTGGCCGCGATCGCGGTGGGCCACCGCGTTCCGCCGATGATGATCGGCCGCGTTCGATCGGCTTCGCGCGATCTGGTGATCGAGACCGCACCTGGCCGGACGCTCGTCGCACCGCTCGACCGCCTTGCCGCGGCGTATCACGGCGCAATCCCGGCGATCATGGATGGAAGCGCAGAGAGCGCCGCCGTGCTCGAGCAGGCCGCTGTGACCACGGTCTAGACGAACATGTGCGGAGTCTTCGGCGTGCGCGGACATCCGGATGCGGCGGCGCTGACGCATCTGGGATTGTATTCGCTGCAGCACCGCGGCCAGGAGTCGGCGGGGATCGTGGCCGTCGGCGGCGACGGGACCGCCCGCACCGTGCGTGCGATGGGGCTGGTCGCGGATAAATTCAGTCCCGAAGCAATTGCGGACCTGTCCGGTTCGACGGCCATCGGGCACACCCGGTATAGCACGACGGGATCTTCAACGATCGAGAACGCGCAGCCGGTGCTCGCCCGGTTCCGCGAGGGGCACATCGCGCTCGCGCACAATGGAAATCTCACGAACTCGAGCGAACTGCGATTCGAGCTCGAAGATCTTGGATCCATCTTCGCGTCGACGATGGACTCCGAGGTGATAGTCCACCGCATGGCTCGGTCTCGGTCGGCCACAGCGGAAGAGCGGCTTGCCGATGCGCTGCGCGGTGTGGAAGGAGCGTACTCGGCGGTCGTTCTCGCGGGCGATACGCTGCTCGCAGCGCGCGACCCGCGGGGATGGCGGCCGCTGGTCATGGGCCGGCTCGACGGCTCGGTAATCTTCGCGTCGGAGACCTGTGCTCTGGACATAGTCGGGGCGACGTTCGAGCGGGAGATCGAGGCCGGAGAGATTGTGGCGGTGGACAGCTCGGG
The DNA here is from genome assembly GCA_013817305.1 of Gemmatimonadaceae bacterium. Classification (GTDB taxonomy): domain Bacteria; phylum Gemmatimonadota; class Gemmatimonadetes; order Gemmatimonadales; family Gemmatimonadaceae; genus JACDCY01. The sequence continues at coordinate 47,188 of JACDCY010000007.1, forward strand.
CGTGAGGTCGACACGACCTCTGCCCCCCGCGGAGTCGAGGAAGTGCGTGTTCGAGTACGTGTATTTCGCCCGCCCCGACAGCTCCATCTTTGGCGGCTCAGTGGACCGCGCGCGCAGAGAGCTTGGCCGGCAGCTTGCCAGAGAAGCTCCTGTGCCCAATGCCGATCTGGTGTTCAGTGTTCCGGATTCGTCCAACTCGGCCGCGCTCGGATATGCCGAGCAGTCCGGGCTGCAGCTCGAGCTGGCTCTGATACGCAACCACTACGTGGGCCGCACCTTCCTGCAGCCGACGCAGGCCGGGCGGGACGCCAAGGTCAAGGTGAAGTACAACGCCGTGCGCGAGGTGCTCGACGGAAAGAGCGTCGTCATGGTAGACGACTCGATAGTGCGCGGCACCACCACACGCGGCCTTGTCGCGATGGTGCGGGGCGCCGGCGCGCGGGAAGTGCACCTCCGGGTAAGCTCACCGCCCATCACCGGGCCCTGCTACTACGGAATCGACACACCCACGCGAGAGGAGCTCATCGCTGCGAACTTCACCGTTCCGGAGATCGCTGAGAAGCTCGGGGTGGATACGCTGGCTTATCTGTCTTTGGAGGGAATGTTAGGCGCCGTGCCGAAGGGACCAGCGGGGTTCTGCCATGCGTGCTTTTCCGGAGATTATCCGACGCCGCCGCCGAGCGATCCGGTCAAGCTGAGGCTGGGCAAGTGAAGGAACGACGCTGCGCACTGCGTACTGCGCACTGCGTGCTCGCCGGCCAGGGCGCAGCGCGCAGCACGCAGCGCGCAGCGCCGTCTTCTCGAAACCTACGACTGTAATGACGCAGTCAGTATTTTTCTTTGGCGACGGCGCCGCGGAAGGCACCCGCGACATGAAAGCCGTCCTCGGCGGCAAGGGCGCCAACCTCGCCGAGATGACCAACCTCGGCGCGCCCGTCCCGCCCGGGTTCACGATCGCGTGCGCCGAGTGCATCTCCTACCTGAAAGACGGGAAGTACACCGACAGGCTGCGCGCGCAGGTCGAGGGCAATCTCGCCCGGCTTGAGAAGAGTACGGGCAAGAAGCTCGGCGACCCCAAGAACCCGCTGCTGGTGAGCGTGCGCTCGGGCGCGGCCTTCTCGATGCCCGGTATGATGGAGACCATCCTCAACCTCGGGCTCAACGACCGCACCGTGGTCGGGCTCGAGCGCGCCAGCAAGAACTCGCGATTCGCGTATGACTCGTACCGGCGGTTCATACAGATGTACGGCGACGTCGTGCTTGAAGTGCCGAGCCAGAAGTTCGAGCAGGTGCTGTCCTCGAAAAAGCTCCTCGAGGGCGTGGAGGAAGACACCGACCTCGGCGAGGACGCGCTTCGGAATCTCGTCGAGGAATACAAGCAGCTCGTCAAGCGCGTCACGGGCGCGCCCTTCCCCACCGATCCGGTCGTACAGCTCTGGGGCGCGATCGAAGCCGTGTGGCGGTCGTGGACTCTCAAGAAGGCGCGCGACTATCGCAGAGTGAACCGCATCCCGGAGGATCTGGGAACCGCCGTAAACGTCGTCTCGATGGTGTTCGGCAACCTCGGCAACGATTCAGGCACGGGCGTCGCCTTCACCCGCGATCCGTCCACGGGGGAGCGGAAATTCTACGGCGAGTTTCTCGTCAATGCTCAGGGGGAGGACGTCGTAGCCGGCACGCGCACCCCACTCGCGATCGACCAGATGGCGGAGCGGTTGCCCGAAGCATATAAGGAATTGCTGACCGTTCAGGACCGGTTGGAGCGGCACTACAAGGATATGCAGGACCTCGAGTTCACCGTCGAGCGCGGCAAGCTGTACCTGTTGCAGACGCGAGGCGGGAAGCGCACTGCTGCGGCCGCGGTCCGAATCGCGAGCGAGATGGTCGCCGAGGGATTGATCGACAAGACTGAGGCCGTGGGTCGAGTGCCTGCCGCGGAGCTCGAGCAACTGCTGCACCCGATCATCGATCCGTCCGTGAGCGCCAAGCCGCTGTGCGTCGGGCTGCCAGCGAGTCCGGGCGCGGCGTCCGGCATCGCGGTGTTCGATCCAGACAGCGCGGAAGATCGCTTTGCCGCGGGTGAGAACGTGATCCTCGTCCGTGAAGAGACGACGCCGGAGGACTTTCATGGAATCGTCGCTGCCCGCGCCGTGCTGACTTCGCGCGGCGGGATGACGAGCCATGCTGCCGTGGTAGCGCGCGGCATGGGCAAATGCGCCATCGTGGGATGCAAGGCGATCGAAGTTGATCTGGATCATCGCCGTTTCGCCGTGAACGGCACGGAGATCGAAGAGGGCGACTGGCTCACGCTCGACGGGGGGACCGGCCGTGTGTTCGCCGGAAATCTTCCGACCGTGCCGAGCGAGATCGTGCGTGTGACGAACGGGACTCTCCGCGCGGACGAAGCGCCCCTGTACCAGTCGTACCACCAGCTCCTCGGTTGGGCCGACGAAGTCCGGCGCCTCAAGGTCCGCGCTAATGCCGACACTCCGCGCGACGCGCGCACCGCGCGCGGCTTCGGGGCCGAGGGAATCGGGCTGTGCCGCACCGAGCACATGTTCTTCGAGGGTGACCGGATCCAGGCCATGCGCGAGATGATCGTCGCCCGCGACGAATCGGGCCGCCGGCGCGCGCTTGCCAAGCTTCTGCCGATGCAGCGCGCGGACTTCGAGGGAATCTTCGAGGCGATGCACGGCTACCCCGTGACGATCCGCCTGCTGGATCCTCCGCTGCACGAGTTCCTGCCGCACGGCGGTGAGGAGAGCAAGCTGCTCGCCCGCACCTTGGGCATCCCTCGCGCGGAGCTGTCTCGAATCATCGAAGACCTCCGGGAGACGAACCCGATGCTCGGCCACCGTGGCTGCCGCCTGGGCGTGAGCTTCCCGGAGATCACAGAGATGCAGGGCCGCGCGATCTTCGAGGCAGCGGTTCGCGCTTCGCGTAGAGGCATTGACGTGCGGCCGGAGATCATGGTTCCGCTTGTTTCGACGGCCAGGGAGTTCGAGCACCAGCACGCCATACTCGAGGAGGCCGCAAGCCAGGTGCTGGGTGCGATGGGCGAGAAGATCAACTATCTGATCGGAACGATGATCGAGCTTCCGCGCGCCGCGCTCATGGCGGGCGAAATCGCGAAGAGCGCGGAGTTTTTCTCTTTCGGAACCAACGACCTCACGCAGACGACGTACGGCTTGAGCCGCGACGACGCGGGGCGGTTTCTGCCTTCGTATGTGGAGCATGGGATCTTTCCTGAGGATCCGTTCCAGGTTCTCGATCCCGATGGCGTCGGCCGTTTGATCCGGATCGCCGTGGAAGAAGGTCGCGCGACCCGTCCCAAGATCAAGCTCGGCATCTGCGGGGAGCATGGGGGTGAGCCGAGGTCGGTCGCGCTGTGTCATGAGATCGGGCTCGACTACGTGTCATGCTCGCCCTATCGTGTGCCTATCGCGCGTCTGGCTGCTGCACACGCCGCGCTGGCGGACAAGCCCCGAAGCCTGGCATGATCGGAAAGCTTCTGCGATGGGCGATCACGCTGGCGATCATTGCGCTGCTGATCGTTTTTGCGCGCACCGTGGATTGGAGCGCCGCTTGGATCGCCATGCGCGGAGCGTCGATTCCCCTGCTGTTGCTGGCTTTCGCGGCCAACACCGCATCGGTGCTACTCCGCGTCGTGCGGTGGTGGATGTTCCTGCGGCCGGCGGGCGCGCCCTCGCTCGCGATGGCGATGAAGGCCGGGATCGCCGGCGTGGGGCTGAACAACGTGCTGCTTGCGAACGGCGGCGAGGCCGCGCGGGTGGTGTTCGCGTCGAGCGCGTCGGGTGTGCCAGCCGCGACCGTGCTGGCGACGATCGCTCTCGAGCGGATGTTCGACATCGTCGGCTTCATAGTGATGGTGGTTGCTGCGACGCTGCTCTTTCCTCTACCGCCGGAGATGGAAGGCTACCGCATACCGGCAATGCTGGTCCTCGCGCTCGTGCTCGGCGGCCTCTCGTTGCTCGTGTACAAGACACGCGGCATGACGCCCGAATCGCTGGCGGAGCGACCCGTCGAAGTGACTCCGCCGGTGGGTGTGGTGGCGAAGGTGAAGTCGTTCTTCAAATGGTTTGGCGCGAGCATGGGCGCGCTGACGAACGGCCCGCGGTTCGTGTGGGCGCTGGCGCTGTCGCTGCTCGCGTGGGTCGGCCAGGTGGCAACGTTCGCGCTCGCCGCGAAGGCCGCCGGGGTCGACGTCCCGCTGGAGGCCAGTCTTGCGGGACTGCTCGCCGTGAACCTGGGACTGGTGCTCCGCGCTACGCCGGGCAACGTAGGATTCTTCCAGGTCGCGTACGCGCTCACCGTGGCGCAGTTCGGAGTTGCGCGGGATCCGGCGATCGCGATCTCTCTGCTTATTCAGACTCTGCAGGTCGTTCCGATCACCATTGTGGGCGTCGCCCTCGCGCCGGAGTTCTTGTTCAAGAAGCGGCGCACGGCATCCTAACGACAAGGGCGCCCTTTCGGACGCCCTTGGACTGCTACGGGGGTGTTTCAGATGGAGGCGCGGGGATTCGAACCCCGGTCCGAGACAAGATTCACCACGGCGTCTACGTGCGTAGCCTACCGATTGAGGTCTCCAGACGCTGGCCAGTAGGCGGCCCACGCTGAACAAGTCTTCTAAAATTTCGCCGACGAGCGGAAGACGCGTCCGCCGACTAGCCCGAATTTTCGATACTCGTCAGAACGCCTCAGGCGAGCTTTCTGCCGAGCAGGTGCGAGAAGGTACTAGACCTTACGCAGCCAGAGCCAAGTTGTCGTTGGCAATTGTGATTCGTCCCAAAGGTTTAACCAGGATCTGAGGACCTGGACACGCGGCCTTAGCTTCACCAACCCCGTCGAAGCCAGTCGCCCCCGTCCATGCATTATAGCGGATCCACACACCGAAGTCAATCAAAATGCGTGTGAGAATATACTTTAGCTTTGCCCTCTAAGCTCTTGCAGGGCCGCTAATTGCCTCGGCGGCGTTTACACGGTTACGCCCGTCCGCCTTGGCCCGGTACAACGCGGCGTCCGCAGCCGCTATGAGAGCCTCCACCGATCTCGCGCTCGCCGGAAAAGCCGCGACCCCTCCCGAAATCGTCACCCGCGCCGAGCCGCCTGTCCACCGAACGGTATGCTCCATCACCACCAATCTGAGCCTGTTGGCCAGCTCCACAGCCCCATCCAGCTCCGTCCTCGGCAGCAGAAGCGCGAGCTCTTCCCCGCCATACCGCGCGCAGGTATCGACGTCCCGTACCCACTCCTGCAACAGCCGCGCGATGGCCCTGAGCACGGCGTCGCCCGCCTGGTGGCCGTGCGTGTCGTTCACGTTCTTGAAGTGGTCGATGTCGAACATCACCAGCGAGCTCTGGCCGCCGAACCGTCCCGTCTCCGCGATCATCTGCTGAAGGCGGTCCTGGAAATGTCCGCGATTGTAGAGACCGGTCAGGGGATCCGTGCGAGCCCTGCGCGTGATCTCCTCGATCTCCCATACCGTCTGCAGCGAAGAGCCGGCGAGCAGCGCGAGAAGCCGGAGGTTCTTGGCGTCCGCTTGCGACACGTCGCCCGGCGCGCGCCCCTCGATCACGATGGCGCCGATCACCCCGGCGTCGCCGCGCAGTGGGAGGATGCCGAGCGAGCCGAGCCGGGGCGAGCGCTCGCCATCCCCGAAAAGCACTGCAGGCGCCGCGAGCCGGCGCGCATCATCCATCACCACCGGGATGTCTGCCGAGCACGCGCGCGCCACCTGGCCGCGGGAGTCCAGCTCGAGGCCAGGCACCGCCCGGGCATCGGGCGTTGAGTATACGACCTCCCCTGCCTCCGCGTCGCGGTTCCAATGCACGAGCGCGGCGCCGTAGCCGGCCGTCATCTCGAGCGCGGCGGTCGTGATCGAATCACCCAGCTCATCGATGTTCCGGTTGGCGCTGAATCGCTGCGCGGCGGTGAGCAGCGCCGATGATTGTTGCGTCGCGCGATGATACTGTCCGCGAGCGCCGATCAGCTCGTACAACGGACCGAGGTGCGCACAGTAGCGCGTGATGGAGGTCTTGTGGGGCTCGCTGCCGCGCGGCAACCCGGCCTCGGACGAGATGCTCAGCGCGCCCACCGGCCCGCTCTCGCCGGGGATTGGAGCGGCCACGAGCAACGCCGGCGCGCTCCCCACCGCCTGCGGCCTGTTTTCCTCGACAGACCACGCGACCAGCGAGCGCCAGGTCTGCTCGACGAAATGCTCTGGCTCGCCGCCGTGAACCGTGGACCACCACCCCGGCACGAGCTCGTCGGACTCGGCGTGGGTTCGCCAGAATACGACTTCGTCCGCGCCGGTGGATGCGCGGACGATTTCGAGATATCCGATTAAGAGGGCGTCAGGCACGGGCGCTTGCGACCGGGCCGGTCAGCTCAGGCGGCCGTATCCAGCGCGACCGGGCTCTGCTCGCCGTGGCGCTCCGGCCCGGCGAGATACTCGGCGAAAATGCCTTCGACTTCCTGAAGCGAATCCACTGCGTGCAGCTTGCGGCGGAGATCGGCGGATCCCGGCAAACCTTTCACGTACCAGCCGAGGTGCTTGCGGAACTCGATCGCCGCCCCGCGTGGATCGGCTTCGTACTCGTCCGCCATCCGCGCGTGCTCGAGCGCAACTGCGAATCGCTCCTCAACCGGCGGAATCGCAGGCTTGGGCTTCCCCTCGAGTAGCGCGCGAGTCTCGCGAAAGATCCACGGCTGGCCGAACGAGCCGCGCGCGATCATCACGCCCGCGCACCCCGTCTCCCGCTGCATCCGCGCGGCGTCCTCCGCGGTCTTGATGTCGCCGTTGCCGAGCACGGGGATCTCGAGCGCGGCCGCGACCGCAGCGATCTCGTCCCAGCGTGCCGCGCCGGTGTACATCTGTGAGCGCGTCCGAGGGTGCAGCGCCAGCGCCTTCGCGCCCGCGTCTTGGCAGCGGAGGGCGATAGCGACCGGATCACGCATCTCTTCGTTCCACCCGCTGCGGATCTTCACCGTGACGGGCAGATGCGTGTGCGCGGAGACCGCGCGGATCACGCCCTCGACGAGCCCCATGTCCTTCAGGCATCCGGAGCCGCCGTTGCGCTTGACGACTTTCTTTACAGGGCAGCCGAAGTTGATGTCGATGAACTCGGGCTGAAAAACATCGGTTACGAGCGCGGCCGCTTCGCCCATGGCTACCGGATCACCGCCAAAGATCTGGACGCCGATCGGACGCTCGTCGGGGCCGAACCGGAGCTTGTCCATCGTGGCCGCGTTCTCGCGCCGGATCCCTTCAGCGGACAGAAACTCCGTTACGACCACGTCCGCGCCGAACCGGCGGCAGATCCGCCGGAAGGGCGACTCCGACACGCCGGCCATCGGGGCGAGATAGAGCGGAATGTCGCTCGTAACGGCGAACGGAAAGCGCATCGAAGCAAGCTAACGGAGCAGGCAACTGCTTGCAACGACAGCATTTGACAGCGTTCGGGGGCGCTGGTAAGTTGCGCGGTTAATGGAACTCCGGGACTTTTTTTCAGAAGACGCGATCGAGCTCGAGCTCAAGGGCGCATCCAAGGACGACGTCCTTAAAGAGCTGATAGCCCTGCTCAAGCTCGACGAGAAATCCGAAGGCATGCTGTTCAAGATGCTGAAGCGGCGCGAGAACCTCGGCTCCACCGGCATCGGGCGCGGAATCGCCATCCCCCACTGCCGCTCGCTCGTCGTCACCAAGCTGCGCGTCGCGTTCGGCAGAAAGCGCGAAGGGCTCGACTTCAAGGCGATCGACGACAACCCGGTGAACTTCTTTTTCCTGATCGTCGCGCCGCCACTCGAAGTATCCAACCAGTACCTGCCGGTGCTCGGCAAGATCGCGCAGTTCAGCAAGGAGGCCGACGTGCCCGACCGGCTGCTTGGAATCACGCAACCGGCTGAGTTCATGGCGCTGCTTGAAGAGAAGCACGTATAGGCTGAGGGCAACGGCAACAGCAGCA
>JACDCY010000150.1 GCA_013817305.1 Gemmatimonadaceae bacterium
TCGGGATACGTGACGACGTAAATCGCGAGCTTCAGCCGACCGGATGCCGGATCGACATAGGCGATGTAGAAATCGTCCGGTGAATCGCCGGTGCCGGCCTCGTACGTGATCTTCACCACCTCGTATTCCTGTCCCTGAAATGTTTTCCTCCCGAGCGACTCCTGTTTCGCGCCCGGGTCCGCGAAGACGAACGGCATTCCAAAGAAATAGAACGGCGTCCACATGTAGAAACGCGGCGGCGTGCCGCCGAGCGCTTCGAGCCTTGGTTTGATCCAGACCTCGCCTTTGGATGCGCCGAGCGTGTACTCGTCGGCAGTGATCAAGCCATCACGCGAGCGGAGATCAAACAGCTGGTGATCGCGCTTCGTGCCCTTCGGCCGCTCATACGTGAGGTCGTATTCCACACTCGCGGAGCTTTGCCATTTCTCGAGTCCGCCGTGCGCCTTGACCGCGCGATCGATTTGCGCCCGCGCGGCGGGAGAAGCGAACAGACTGAAGGCGAGGGCGAGCGAAGCAATGGTGGCACGGTTCATTGTTCTCACGCTACAACACGCTGACGATTCGTCAGGAAAATGCGGCCCGCGTGACGTGCGCGTCTGCGGCAACAGATATAAAGAAAGCAATGCAAGCTTTGACCAACCCTTCGCCGCGCGGCGTAATCGAGCGTTATCGCACGCATCTGCCTGTGACTGCGGGGACGCCTGTGGTCTCGTTAGGCGAGGGGAGCACCCCGTTGATTCCCTGCCCGCGGTTGAGCGCAGCGGTCGGTCGCGGCTGCGAGGTCTTTGTGAAATATGAAGGGCTGAACCCGACGTGCTCCTTCAAGGATCGCGGGATGACCGTAGCCGTGTCGAAGGCGGTGGAGCAGGGGACCGCCGCCGTGATTTGCGCCTCCACTGGGAACACGTCCGCTTCGGCCGCCGCCTACGCCGCGCGCGCGGGAATTCGGTGTGCAGTGGTTCTGCCGGCGGGGAAAATCGCGAGCGGCAAGCTGGTTCAAGCCTTTGCCTATGGCGCCAGGGTGGTAGCGATCGACGGGAACTTCGACGACGCGCTACGGATCGTGCGCGAGCTCGGCGCGCGGCCGGAGTTTGCGATCGTGAACTCGATCAATCCCGATCGCATCGCCGGGCAAAAATCCGCCGCCTTCGAAATCGTGGAAGAACTCGGAGACGCACCCGACCTCCACCTGCTGCCGGTTGGCAACGCCGGGAACATCACCGCCTACTGGGCAGGCTACCGCGAATTCCACCGCGAGAAGCGCGCCGTGACGCTCCCGGTCATGCTCGGTTTCCAGGCAGCCGGGTCGGCTCCGATTTACCACGACCGCATCATCGCAGCACCCGAGACGATCGCCTCGGCGATCCGGATCGGACACCCCGCGAGCTGGACCGGCGCGCGCCAGGCGATCGAGCAGTCGCACGGCGCGATTGACATCGTGGCCGACGACGAAATTCTCGCCGCCCAGCAATGGCTCGCCAGCCGCGAGGGGATATTCGTGGAGCCAGCCAGCGCCGCGTCGATCGCCGGCCTGTTCAAATGCTGCGAGCCGGGACGGGCGCCACGTTACGGGTTCGATGGGGTGAAAGAAGGCAGCCGGATTGTCTGCACCGTCACCGGTCACGGCTTGAAAGATCCCGACGCAGTCGGTTTTGACCTTGCCGCCACGGTGCAGCCGAATGCCGACAATGTGCTGCGGGCGATTGGCTTTTGAGTTCGCGGTGTTGACACGGCGGCTGCTTCAGAGAAAACCATTCCGCCTCGTGCGTGCTCCCATTTCCAGCGCCGCTGTTTTCCTATGCGCCTGATTGTCCAAAAATATGGGGGAACGTCGGTCGGCAATCCCGAACGCATCCGTCAGGTCGCAGAGCGGCTGCTCGAGACGCAGCGCGAAGGCTGCGATGTCGTCGCCGTGATCTCGGCAATGGCGGGCGTGACCGATAATCTGATCAAGCTCGCGCGCGCCACTTCCCCACAACCGAGCGAGCGCGAGCTGGACGTCCTGCTTGCCACCGGCGAGCACGCGTCGATCGCGCTGGTGGCGATGGCGGTGAACGCGTTGGGCGGCAAGGCGATCTCGCTCACCGGCGCCGAAGCCGGCGTGCTGACCGATCGGGTTCACACGAAGGCGAAGATCGCCAACATCAATCCGAAACAGATCGAGGAGCTCCTCTCCGACGGCTACATCGTGGTCGTCGCCGGCTTCCAGGGCCAGACGGCGGAGGGAGCGGTTACAACACTCGGCCGCGGCGGCTCCGATTTGACCGCGATCGCACTGGCCGGCGCCCTCGGAGCTGACGCGTGCCAGATCTTCACCGATGTAGAGGGCGTCTATACGTGCGACCCGCGCGTGGTGCCAGGGGCCTTGAAGATGGAGGAAATCGCCTACGACGAGCTGCTGGAGATGGCCGGCGCCGGCTCGAAGGTGATGCAATCCCGCGCCGTCGAGTTCGCGAAGAAGTTCGGCGTCCCGTTCGAGGTCCGCTCGAGCTTCCACCGGACCGCCGGCACCGTGGCGAAGGAGGAAACGGCCAACATGGAAGACGTCGTCATCCGCGGGATCAGCGTTGAGCGGCAGCAGGCGAAAATCACGCTCGCTGGCGTCCCAGACGCGCCGGGGACCGCCAGCCGCATCTTCTCCGCGGTCTCCGCCGCGAACATTCTCGTCGACATGATTGTCCAGAACGCCTCGGATCAGCACACCACCGACATCTCCTTCACCGTGCACGAGTCGGACCTGCCGCGGGCCGAGGAGCTCCTGGCGCCGGTCGCGGCACAGATCGGCGCCACGCGGTTAATGGCTCAAAGCGGCGTCGCCAAGCTTAGCGTCGTCGGCATTGGGATGCGGTCGCATTCCGGCGTGGCGGCGCGGCTCTTTGACTGCCTTGGAGCGGGCGGCATCAACATCCAGCTGATCTCGACATCCGAGATCAAGATAGCCGTCGTGATTGACGAAGCCGACGTCGATCGAGCGGCGCAGCTTACGCACGACGGGTTCGGTCTGACGAGGTTCGCGCAAGCTCCGCCCGTGAAGGGCTGAGCGTCGAAGAACCCGCGTTTCACCTGAAAGATGGGCGGCAGCGGGCGCAATCAGAGTTCTCTTCTCTCTACATAAGAATCAATGTAACAGCCGTTCTACCAACGTGTTAT
>JACDCY010000151.1 GCA_013817305.1 Gemmatimonadaceae bacterium
GAATCAGGAACTCCGCGGGGGGGGGCTCCGCGATTCGACGGCGACAGTCTACAAAGAAGCTTGGAGGAATCGATCCAGGAGCACGGCACGCCGAGCGCCCCGTTCAGCGCCACCGGGCCGACCTCGCGCGCGGTCGCGGACGCAACGTCCGCCAACCAGAGCGACACGCCGGAATTGCTCATCATCCAGAACGCGACGCGGCGGCTGTCGGGCGACCACGACGTGCTCCATACCCGCGCGCCCGGAGGAAGAGCGATCCGGCGCTCCGGCTGCGGGGTCGCGCCTTCTCCGATCCGCTGGAGACGCAGTCCTTTGTAGGTGGGCGCCCGCGACGACGCGTTCGTGCTCCGATTAATGCGCAGTCCCGCGAGCCGCGCTTCGGGCGCCGCAAGCTCGGATATCGACGGCATCTCGTACCGCTCGAGCAGCAGCATGTTCGTTCTGTCGGGGCTGACGCCGACGAGCGGGGTACGTTCCGCGTCGAGGATCTGCGCGATCGGCGCCGGCGGCTGCCTGTAGGTGTCCTGGGCAGATGCAGGCGGTGCGGCAACGGTGGCGACGGTGGCGAGAAGCGCGAAAGCTACGCGCGTGAGACAACGGGCCATGCGACGCTCCAACTGATGAAGGGGAACCCACAAATTACTGGCGGGCACACGGCACACGGAAGGCGGACGCTAGCGCTTGCGACGCCTCTTCCGCTTCGGCTTCATGATCGTACCCCTGCACTTCCGGCTCCCGCACTCGCACTTGTAAAGATCAACGTCGTTCTTGTCGTTGCTCCACTCGTACTTGTAATCGTAGGCGAGCTCCACGCCGGGCTGGATGTTGTTCTTCGCGTAGATGAAGATTTTCTTGCCGACCGTTACGGCTTCGCAGTTCGGATCGCACGAGTGGTTGATGTAGCGGGCGTCGTTCCCCTGCCGGTTTCCGTCTATGACGGTGTCGTCGTCCAGCGTGAAGAGGAAGGTGTGGTGCCGCCGCATCTTGTGGTCCTGATAGCGACGGTCCCCTTCTGCGGTACTCACCCGCTCGCCTGCGTACTCGATGATTCGCTGACCGCGGCGGATGCGGCGCGTGGCGAAGATGCCTCTGCCCTGAATTCCCGACCTGCGTATGCGGTACAGCGGGCGCTTGCGTGGCATTGAGTCTTTGGTGAGCTCGTGTACGGGCCGGTTCGGGCGAAGCGGAGTATAACAAGGATGCACCGACCTCCCCGCTCAGCGTCCGGTGAGGTCGAGGCGACCCTGAAGGAAAAAGGCCCGCACCGGACGCCGGTGCGGGCCTCTTTTCGCAGGTAGTCGTGCTTACGACGGCGACGAAGACGGCGGCGTCGGCCGTGAGCCAGGCCCGCGATGGCGGCCGGCGCGCTCGTTCCAATCCTCCAATTTCCGGGCCGCCATGTCGCGGCCGCCAAGCCCGAAAGCGAGACCGGCCGCGAGCGCGACGGCGGAGACCACCCCCGTGAAGAGCGTGTTGATCAGCGTTCGCGCGACACCCAGTTGGTTGACCGCGACCACAATGGCAAAGGCCCAAACCGTTATGCGGGTGGCGTTCGCGAGCGTGTCCGGGTTCGTCATCCCGGCTTCGGCGCTCGCACCGCGGACGACGTTGGCCAGCGCGTTGGCGGCCACGCCTGCGATGAGGAGGACCACTACGGCCACGATCAGGTTCGGCAGCCAGAGCAGGAACTCGCGCAGCACTTCCGACACGGCCGGGAGGCCGAGCAGGTCGAACGCCACCAGGAGCACGACGATCCGGATCAGCCACTTGACGATCCCCGCCACGATGTCGGCCGGGCCGGCGGTCAGCCCCGCGCGCTGCGAGAACCGGGTGATCCCCGCGCGATCGGCTACCTCATTGAAGCGCACCGTGCGCAGGAGCGTGGCCACCGCCCGCGCTATGAGCGACGCGATGAGCCATCCTATCAGAACGACCAGGATGAACCCGAGGATCCGCGGGATCGCCGCGAATAACATGGTCATGGCGTTGGCGAAGGTATCGCCAATCCGGTCTCCGAAGCCTGGCTCCGGCGGGACGTACAGCGGCCGTTGCGTGAACGTGTCGGTCAAAACCGTCTGCATGGTGCGCTCTCCTTGGGTCGGTGGGATCCGAGACTCCGGCAAAGCGAACAGGGCAATCCTCGCAGTATACCTCTTCGGGGCCGGCGCGCGACCCCTTGGGCGTTTATTCGCTCTGTTGGAATCGCAGCAGTCAGTTGTTCCGAGCCATGCGGCGGACGAACTCACGCGGGGTGGTGAGCTGCATCGGAAATTTCTCGAAAGGCGGGTCCATTCCCGCGTCGAAACCGCGCGCGACTCCCAGCATCAGGCTGACGAAGCTCTTCTCCATCGGATTCTCGCTTGCCTTCCACTGCGTCTGGAGCGCCTGCGCGGGAATCTCAGTAACGGAGAACGGCCTGCCGAACTCCTCCTCGAAAAGCTTTACCGCGTCCCACTGGCTGATCGGCTCGGGGCCACCGAATGGGATCACCGTATTCCGCGCTGCAGGGTTGTCGACGCACTGCACCGCCAGCTCGGCGACATCGGCCGTAGCGACGTAACGCATTTTGTGCGTGCCATCGCCGTAGACTTTCGCGGCCCCGCGGCGGGATCGGCGAACAGCATCGGACCGAGCCAGCTCTCCATGAACAGCGACGGATGGAGGATCGTGTAGGTAACGCCGCTGAACCGCGCGCGATCTCGGCGCCGGCGGTTTGGAGGGCATCGACTTTGGCCGGATCGGAGGAGGGTCGCGCGAGCGCGCGCACCTCGTGTGCCGCGGGCGCGAAGGCGCCGCGCAATCTCCGAACCGAGTACTCCTGTGGCTCCGGCGACGAGAATCATAGGGTTCCTGACGAGGCTAAAGTGTGGTGGGTGACGGCTAACGCTGGTCGTTCCGGCCATCAACCTACAACCGGGCAATGTGGCAAGCGAAGGACCGAGGCTACGGCCCTGGTTTTGCACTTTACCGTGCCGGCGCGCTATGGCTCAAGCAAGGGCGCGCAAGGCTCGAACATCCGTCAAAGGAGAGAATGATGATTACCAGACAGGCGCTCGCCGTCGCGGGTTTTGCGGTGGTATCGGCCGCATGTGCGACCGG
>JACDCY010000059.1 GCA_013817305.1 Gemmatimonadaceae bacterium
GTACTGCCGCTGAAAACGGTAATTGTTGGCCAGATTGTTCATCCCCCCGGTGTTCGTCGGCTGCAACTCCAGCAGTTGCTCGTACGCGGCGATTGACTTTGCGAGATCCTGATGCGGGCCGCTCTGGTAGTAGCTGCCGAGCAGCAGATACCGCTCGGCGTCGCTCAGTCTGTCCCGATGCTCGAAAGCTTTTTGCAGCAGCGCATCGCCCGCTACGATGTTGCCGCGATTTCGGTACTCGATGGCGAGTTTGCGATATGCCATCGCGAACCCGGTATCGAGGGATATTGCTTCCTTGAGGAGTGCCTCTCCGCGCGCCCAATCGCCGTCCACGGACGCGGCGTTCGCGCCCTGCACGTACTTCTTGAGGGCCTCGAGGGACGGCGTGGTCACCTGCTCCAGCGGCGGCGCTCCGCGAACCGATTTGAGCGACTCGCCGATCTTTCCGCGTAGCTGTTTGGCCAGGTCGTCGATGGTCCCGAGTATCTCGGACTCGCCTTCTGCGGTTTCGCGGAACGACGCCAGTGTCTCGCCCGACTGCGGCGACAGGAGGCGGAGAGAAATGACGTACTTGCCACCGAGGCTGAGCACGTTGCCGTCCACGACCGCCTTGATGCCCTCACGGGTCGCGATTTCTCTCGCCAGCGAAAAATCAACGCGCGTTCCCGGAGGACGCTGCATGCGGCGAAGCACGTCCCGCATCGCCGTTTGCTGCAGCACTGTCACGGCCTCCGACTGTCCGAGAGCGGTACGAAACGCCTCCGTGATGACAGGCCCTAAGGCTGTGTCGGAAGACGGTGGAGCAAAATCCGCCACGAGGATCCGCTCGTTCCTGTCCAGTGCCCCGGCAGCCATGAGCGAGCCGACGGGCCCGATCCCGAGACCTCGCAGCAGCATGTATCCGCCGATGAGCAGAATGAATCCGCCCAACGTATACGCGCCCCCGAGCGCCGTTCTGCGCCAGCTCACGTGTGGGCTTGCCTTCATGGCGATAGTCGCCATGGTGCCCTGTGCAACTGCGGTAGTTCCGCCGGACGTGATCACAGGCGTGCTTGTCAGCATGCGCCTGGTAGCGTGGTGGACGTACGCAGTAAACAGGATCACCGGCAATCCCAACAACATCACGGCGATGGCCCCGGGGAACACCCATTCCGGGAGGCCGATCACGATGATCGCCGCTTTTGCGATCAGCGGCACGATTACGAACGCCGCCGCGTACAGCAGTAGCGCCTTCCGCAGCATGCCCTGGCCGCCGAGCATGATGGCCGGCATTGCAGAATACCCGCCGCCTGAGGTGACAGTGTCGAGCACGTGCACGATCGCCGAGGCGCTCTGTGGACGATCGTTCGCGTCCTTCGCCAGGCATTGCATCACGAGCTCCGCGAGTGGCGGCGGCGTGTCCGGCCGGAAGCTTGTGACAGGCTCCGGTGTTTCGCCCATGTGCGCGGCCAACAGCTTCTGCGGCGTCTTTCCAATAAACGGGGGACGGGCCGTCAGGAGCTCATACGCGAGACATCCGAACGAATAGATGTCGGCTCTGTGGTCCGCCGAAGGATCCGCAGCGGCCTGCTCGGGCGCCATGTACGCCGGCGTGCCGATGGACGTTCCCATCTGCGTCAGAGTTGCCACTCCGGCGTCCGTCCGGGCGGCGCTGATGGCCTTCGCGATGCCGAAATCGGCCACGGTCGCCGAACCTCCTGACAGCAGGACGTTGTCGGGCTTGATGTCACGGTGAACGACATTGCGCTCGTGGGCGTACGACAGAGCCTTGGCCACGTCGCGCAGGACGCCGATCGCTTCTGTCATCGGCAATGCGCCCGTTCGTCCCAGGCGGCCACGCACCGACTCGCCCTCGACGAACGGCATTGTGTAGTAGGGAATGCCGTCCGCCTCGCCGGCTGCCAGAACCTGCACGATGTGAGGATGCTGCAACCTCGCAGCGAGCTGTATTTCCCGCTGGAAGCGCTCGACGTTCACGCCAGCGCTGATCTCTTCTGGCAGCACCTTCACGACGACCTTTCGTCCCAGCGCGTTCTCCTCGGCGAGAAAAACGCGGCTCATTCCCCCACCGCCCAGCTCGCGCTCGAGGGTGTAGGTAGAGCCGAGGCTCTGCTGTAGTCGGGTGCGAAGGTCGGTCATTATCGGGGTGAGCGGGGGAGCGGACGCCCAAAGATACGGCCGCGGTGCGCCACCGCCATAGCGGTCCGTTTGCCTACGCTAGAATCCGCCGCCGCCGCCACCGCCGCTCCCGCCACCGCTCGATCCTCCACCGCCCGACCCGGACGAGCTCGGGCTCGATGACATGGTACTGCTGGCCGTAGATGACAGAGCGCTCATCCTGGCGGAAAAGCTGGAGGCGTGGAAGTGGCCCGTGCCGCCGGTGTACCAGCCCGGCGGCTCTCTATAAATATCCTCGAACGCACGGGCCCATTTCTCCTCGACGTCGAACGCCATTGCATATGGCAGGAACTTCTCGAACATCTGCGGGGAAGTGATCATCCGCTTATAACGATCGCTGTCCACGCGGCTCAGGAATTCGCGAAAGCCGAGCGCGGCTTCACGTGCGCGCGCGCCGTCCGGCGTCCGCGCAGGCATGATCAGGCCGAACACGAACAGGACGAGCGCGCTCCCGACAGCAGCGATGGCAAGCGCCACCGGCGAAAACCAAACCGAGCCCGTGCCGGCGGCCAGCATCGCGGCGCCCATGCCAGCGGCCAGCGCCAGGGCTGCGCCCCCCATCCAGTTGTTCCTGACGCTGTCGGGACGCTTGCGATAATGCCCGCGCTCGACGAGCCGCTCGTACAGCGCG
The DNA here is from genome assembly GCA_013817305.1 of Gemmatimonadaceae bacterium. Classification (GTDB taxonomy): domain Bacteria; phylum Gemmatimonadota; class Gemmatimonadetes; order Gemmatimonadales; family Gemmatimonadaceae; genus JACDCY01. The sequence continues at coordinate 2,810 of JACDCY010000059.1, forward strand.
TCGCGTATCCCGGGCAGGGAGGTGTAGAACTTGTCCTGCAGATCCGAGAGTTGCACCGAGTCCGATCCGTCAAAGAGAGCGTCGAGATAGCGCTCCTCGTGCTTCGCGAGGGCAGACCATTCCTCCCTCGGCTTGAGCAGAAAGAACTCGAAGTCCGTGTCGGAGATCAGTCCGAGCAGCTTCCGCTCGGTCTGCTCCTCGATTCGGAGGAAGCCTCGCACCGCCAGATCTACCAGCGTTGCCGTGATGTCCCGCATCTCGGCGCAATGGTCCACGAGCGTGCCAAGCTCGGCGGGCGACATTCCCTCGACGGGCTCGTACTGGACGGCGATCGTGCCTTCCTCCGGGTCCCGGCCATACCGGCTCCACGCGCGGAACGCGAAAAACAGCGCGACGAATGGCAGAAAAACCGGCCACCAGCGCACCACTTCGCGGACACGGTGCGCTGTTTCACTGGGGCGCGACGCAATGAAGCCGGGCGCCCAGCCGACGCCGACGGTCATCCCCTCGTAAGCGCTCAGCTCGCCCCGTGTGGTGAACGTGACCGCATTGCCCGTCGTGTGGATGTCGGCGGCCGTCGAGGTAGAGCCTTCACTCCCCGTGTAGACCGCAACGCGCGTATGGCGCACGCCGGGAGGAAGCACGACGCGCGCGCGAGCGCGCCCTATTGGCCATTCCCAGTTGCTGCCGGTGACGTTCCAGTACAGCTCGTCGAGCTCGCCCGCGTCGCTGTCGGCGTAGAAAAACCTGATGGCGTTCGACACCCGGTAGCGGATAACGACCTGGCGCGTCGCGTCCCGGTTGTCGGGCACATAGATCCGGAGCGTGAGCACGCCGCCCTCGCTCTCCTCCTCGACGGTCAGTGGTCGACCTGCGGAATCCGTGACCTCGCCCATTTCCACTTCGAGCCTCACGGAGCGGCCCTGCGCGGTATTGTGACGGAGTAGGAGATCACGCCGCACGCCGTTCCACTCGCCCTTGAACGAGACCTTTATTCGCTCGGTAACGTCGAGCACGCCGTCCGCGCCCACCTCGAGTACTGCGTCAAACTCCTCGACGCGGAGCGACTTCTCCTGCGCTGCGGCTGCCGGCGCTAATGCGGCGCAAGCCAACAACCAGGCACACAAAACCGCGGCAACGCGCCTCACTCTACTTTCAAAAAATTGCCTGCGAGGGCGCAGCGCGTAGCACGCAGCGCGCAACGTAGTTAAAACTCAACCTTCGGCAACGCCCTCTCCCCAGCTTCCGCCTCAAAAAACTGCAACGGCTGGAATCCCATCGGCCCCGACATCATGTTCGCCGGAAAGGTCGAGACCGAGGTGTTGAGGTCGCGCACGACAGCGTTGTAGTACCGCCGCGAGTTCTGCACGGCGTCTTCGATGGTCGCCAGCTGTGCCTGCAGATCACGGAATCCGCCGGAAGCCTGCAGCTCGGGATACGCTTCCACGGCGACGGTCAGCCCGCGCAATGCGGACGAAAGGCCCGCCTCGGCGACCGCTCGCTCCGCCGGCCCCGCACCCTGGGCGGCGACCGCGCGGGTCCGTGCCTGCGTCACCGCGTCGAGCGTCGAGCGCTCGTGCGTGGCGTAACCCTTTACGGTCGTGACGAGATTGGGCACGAGATCCGCGCGGCGCTTGAGCTGGACGTCGATGTCCGACCACGCGTTCTGCGCGCGTACCCGCAGGCCGACGAGCCTGTTGTATAGAGCAATTACGCCGAACACCAGCAGTGCGGCGACGACGAGAATGATCAGCGTGGTCACGGACGACTCCCGGGTGAATGTCTCTACTTCGACTACGCGACTGCGCCCGGGAAGTTACAGCCTCTTGCCGGCCTACGCTCGGCTAGGCCCGCCCGCGCGATTCCGGTTCCCGCTTCCAGATGATGTACGAGTATGCGAGCAGGATTACCGTTACCGCCACGGTACAGCCGATCAAAACCGGCTGCGCCAGCGACGGCGCCAAGAGACCGGTGAGGAGAATCAGCACCCCGGCAGCCACGAACAGCAAACCGCCGAACCGGTGAGTGCGCTCCCAGACGCGGTCACTCGACAGCGTCCACGGCGTCCGGACGCCGATGAACCAGTTCGGACGCATCCGGGGAAGGATGTTGCCGATGACGATGAACAGGAGGCCGACAGCTACCGGCATGACGCGGTCGACGGAGATGTTATTTCCGAGCGCGCTCGCCAGTACTACCAGATGCACTCCCAGCATGAAGACCATTACCGCGAGGATCACGGTCTCGTACGCGCCTCTGAACTTCGCGTAGCCGGGAGCGCGCGGGTCGATCTTCGGGAGGAGATGGAAAACCCCGAGCATGACCACAAGCATGACTGGTATCAGGAATGCTCCCCACGGAAGCGACGTCCATCCGTCCACCTCGCCGGACATGTTCCAGTGCGTCGGCACGCGGTCAGGGAGGTCCTGGTACACGGCGGCTGATGCGACGAAAGCCACGACGATGACGAGCAGCGGAATCCATTTACGCATGAGTCATTTCCCGGGCCGAAGCCACTTGACGAGGTGTTCGACGACTTCGTGAAACACGGTGGTGTTGAGCTCGTAAACGATGTGCTGCCCATCCCGCTCCGCGAGAATCAGATCGGCGTCCTTCAGGACGCTGAGATGTCGCGAGACGGTGGCCCAGCTCGTTGAAAATTCCTCGGCGATCTCGCCGGACGTGCGCGGCCCGCGCCGGAGGAGCTCGAGAATCTCCCGACGGGTTGGATCGGCCAGTGCGCGAAAAACGTCGTTCATGCGGTCTGTAGGAGTCCAGTGTGCTTAGATAATTAGCTAACGGTCTAAATATATGACAGCGGGAGGAGCAGCGTCAAGCCGGGCTCGTGCTGGCAGTTCACAGCCCGTAGCTAGCAGCTTCAAGCTGGCTGCTACCAGGACGGCTCTCCGGGCGCCAGCTGCATCTCGTCCAGGAAGCGGCTGCCTCCCGTCGGCAGCCCGCGCCTGGCTTCGACGCGCGTCAACACCAGCCGGTCCTTGGTACGCGTCATTCCCACGTACAGCAGCCTGCGGGACTCTTCGATCTCACGCTTTGTTGGACCCGGGGTCCGCCCCAGACCGCCAGGCAGCTGCCCGTCCTCGACCCCCACGATGTACACCCGCGAAAACTCCAGCCCCTTGGTGGAGTGCAGCGTCAACAGGTTGACGCGCCCGCTGGCGAGCTCTATGTCCCGGCTCGATAAAACGACACGCTCGAGAAAGTTGCGGATCTGATCCGGCAGGGGTTCGCCTCCGCACTGCTCGATCAGCGGCCGCAAGCGGCTCATTGCAGCTGGATAACGATCCTCAGCGCTCTTGTCCTCCTGAATCCTAGCCATCCTGGTCTCACCGCCGAGCAGCTCTATGACGTCCCCGGCGGGCGGGAAGCGGTCATCGCCCGCGAGGTCGCGCTCGCCCCGGTAAAGATCGAGGCAGTCGCTGCGCTTGCTGAGCGAGAAGAACGGAGTGAAGCGCCGGAATAGCCTGGCCTCGATGCATAGACTTTCCTGATCGGCGAGCGCGAGCGCGATGCCAAGCTGGTCCAGCAGATTGACCAGCGCCGTCTTCCTTGCGCGCGCGACTTTACCCTCGCCCAGCGCGAGAAAGACCAGGGCGAGTGTTCGGGTGTCGTCCAGCGCACGGTGTGATTGGCCCGGGTCGATTCCATAGCGCCCCGCCACGTCGGCAAGCTTGGCGCTCCCCTGATGAAGCTCGCGCGCAAGCGGCAGCGTGTCGTACGTGCAGAGCTGAGGCGCACCGAGCGCTTCCGTCATTCTCCGCAGGACCGGGAAGTCGAAGTTGTGTCCGTTGTGCGCGACGAGAACGTCGCTGCCGCAGAATTCGAGAAACCCGGGCCAGACCTGCTCGAAGTGCGGCGAGCTAGCGACATCCGCGTCGCTGATCTCGTGCGTGCGCCGCGCACCGGCCGTGATGGCGACGCGCGGCTTCACCATCGAGTGCATCTCCTTTACAACTTTTCCGTCGCGCACGCGCACTGCGGCGATCTCGACGATCTCGGCTGTCGTAATATCCTTGTCGGTCGTCTCGAGATCGATCGCGGTGAAGTCCGTGAACTTGTTGGTGAACGCGCTGGTGCGGATGAGCTGCGCCGCTTTGAAAACCCCGAGCGCGATTCCCAGTTCTGGAACGGCGCCGACCGTGACGACTTCGGATTCGGGCGGAGGCGTGCCGCCGAAGCGCACATCGACAAAGCCGATCGCGAGCAACATTCCTTTGAGCGCGATCTCCGCACCGCCCATGGGTGCCAGCCACACGGGCCGACCTGATTCGAGCGCGTCGGATAGCCGCCCGGCAAGCCTCACCACGTCGGGATCCTCCGCCGGATCGGACAGCTCGTCATGATGCTCCTCGAGGACCGTGCGGTATTCGCCGACGCGATGCGACAGCAGCTCCTCTATGAGAGAGACAAGATCGGAGTGCCTGGCCCCGAGAGCGGCGAGGTTCCTTAGCGCGTACAGCGCGCGCCAAAGCTTCTTGGCGTCGCCATGGTCGCGCGGCATCGCGCGCGCCAACTCTACGAGCTTTTCGACCAGATCCTGCCGGTCCTCTTCTGCCTGCGCCCGGACGTCGTCGAACAGCGCTTTGGGGAGCACCACTCGCAGGAAGTGCTCCTGATGAATCTCGTCGTCCGGCTGGACGATCACACGCAGCGCAGCGATGACATATCGGACGACAGGATCCTCGGCCAGCGCGCGGCCCTGTGCGAGCCGGCAGGGGATTCCCGCGGACAGGAACGCAGCTTCCGCCGCGCTGCCCATCTCGTTAGTCCGGTAGAGCAGGGCGAAGTCGTCCCATGGAAGCGCGTGCTCCTCACGGTCGCGGCGGACGTCGCTCAGCACCCACGCGAGCTCGGCGTCCTCGTCCCGAAAGGACCATGCGGTTACAGGGAAGGGAGACTCACGGTCCGAGCCTTCAGCGTGCACGCGGTCTCCGAAAATCGGAGTGTTGACGGCGACCAGCCGCCGCGCGAGCGTGACCACCTCGCGGGGGCAGCGCCGGTTCTCCAGTAGCTCTGCGCGCGATCGGCCGAAGTCCTGCTGGAAGAACTCGAACACCTCGGGGTCGGCGCCGGCCCACGAGTAGATGGACTGCTCATCGTCACCCACCGCAAACACGTTGCGGTGGTCGCGGGCGAGCTCGCGGATGATTCCGTACTGAATCCTGTTGAGGTCCTGGAATTCATCTACGAGAACGCAGTCCCAACGGGAGCGTATCTGCCCGGCGGCCGCTCTGTTGCGCAACAGCTCCGCCGTCTTGAGAACGAGCATGTCGAAGTCCAGCAGGTTGCGGTGCTCGAGGAAGCGCCGGTACCGGTCGTACAGCTCCATGTCGTTGTGCCGGAGTTCGTCGCCACGGAACCGGTGGCCGGAGAACCGGGTGAGCACGCTGCGGTGCCAGCGGCGGTGGCCTTCGAGCCTGCGCAGCACGGTGAGCTGGTATTCCTCGTCGACGATTCCGAACCCCGACTGCAGCTCGATGTGCGAGCCCAGCTCGCGGAGCAGGTCCGCGCAGAACGAGTGGATGGTGCCGCGCTTGATCTGCTCCGCGCGTTCGCCAAGCTGCCGCTCCAGGCGCGATGCGATCTCGCCGGCGGCCTTGTTGGTGAATGTGAACGCGCATATTCGCGCGGGGTCGAGTCCCAGCTCCTCGATCAGATACCGGATGCGACCAATCAGACAGAACGTTTTGCCCGCGCCCGGGCCGGCGAGGACGAGCATCGGGCCGCATTCGGCTTCGATTGCGGCGCGCTGAGAGGGAGAGGGCGTGTCGCCCTTCACCAGTCGGTCGGGACGTAATCCTTGAGAAACTTCCCCCACACATGCTCCCCGCCATTGAACCCCGCGATGATCGGATCCACGATCCGCGCCGCTCCGTCCACGATATCCAACGGTGGATGAAACCGGTGCTCCGCCGTCTTGCGAGCCGCGATCTCCACCGGATCCTCGTCCGTGACCCATCCGGTGTCGATGCTGTTCATGTGAATCCCGTCGGCGTGGTAATCCGCGGCCGACGTGCGAGTCATCATGTTCAGCGCCGCCTTGGCCATGTTGGTGTGCGGATGGCGCGTCGTCTTGAACCGCCGGTAGAACTGACCCTCCACGGCTGAGACGTTCACGATGTGCTTGTCGCGCTCCGGGCTGCTCTGCATCAGCGGCTTGAGACGCGCATTTATCAGGAACGGCGCGATTGCGTTCACGAGGTGCACCTCGAGCAGCTCGACCGACGGCACTTCGGCCATGAGCAACCGCCAGGAGTTTCGCCCCCGCAGATCCACCTGTTGCAGATCCTTGTCGAGCTGACCCTGAGGAAAGAGGCGCTTGTCGGCCACGACGTCCTCGGGGAGAAGCGGAACCTGCGACAGCGCAGCGGCATGCGTCAGTCCGATCACTTCCGCCGCATCTCGCGGGACGGGAGCGTCTCCCCCGCCCAGGATGTTGGCGCTGCGCAGACCCTCATGCGCGCCGAGCACGCGCCGCGCGGCCTCCGGCAGCCCCGATAGCGCGTCCTGCTCGTCAGCCATCATGTGCTCGTAGAAGTCCGGCGGACGCCGCACCGTCTGGCACGCATTGTTGATGATGAAGTCGAGCCGCGGCTCGGTCGCGATCAGATGCAGGCAGAACGCTTCCACGCTCGGCGTGTGCCGCAGATCGAGCCCGAACACCTGCAGCCGGTGGCCCCACTCCGCAAAGTCGGGCTCGCGCGCGTAACGCGCCGCCGAGTCGCGGGGAAAACGCGTCGTGACGATCAGCCGCGCGCCCGAGCGGAGCAGCTTTATGCCGGCCTGATAGCCGATCTTCACGCGTCCGCCGGTCAGAAGCGCCACACGACCGTCGAGATTCGCGAGCTCCGTGCGCTTGAAATAGTTGAGCTCGGCGCAATCCGGACACAGCTGGTCGTAGAAGTGATGGACGCGGGTATAGAACTTCTTGCAGACGTAGCAGTGCTGCGGCTCCACGGTCTCGCGGAAATCCGGATCGCCCTCGACGTCTTCCTGGACGAAGTTCTCCGGAGCGAAAGCGTTCGGCGTGTTGAACACCGGCGCGCTGCGGAGCTTGCGTATTCCGGTAGCCGAAAAGGTGTCTTCTTCCCGTTGGACCTTCTCCGCCTTGCGCTTCCGGTTCGAGACTTTCAGCAGTCGCCTACGATCGATCGCCTCGGGGCGCGAGACTTTCCCGGCGGCCTGCAGCAGCCGCTTGCGGTCATCGTCGGGGACGCCGGCGAGGGTCGCCCGGTCCTCGACAATGGACTCGAGCAATTCAACCGCGGCGCGAAGCTGCGCCGGGTCAAGGGGACGGGGCGGGGGAGGCGGCAGGGCAGTCATTCGTCTCCGGTCAGGCGCCGGCGTTTTTTCTTGAGCGATTGCCGCTTCTTGGCTTCGAACTGCGCGCGGAGCGCCGAGCGCGAAGGCTTGGTGGCTTTGCGCTTCTTGGGTCGCACGAGAGCCGTGGCCACGACGTCGGCCATGCGCTCCATCGCGATCTCGCGGTTTCGCAGCTGACTTCGCGTATCGCTGACCACGACCCGCAGGCTTCCGTCGGCGGAGAGCCGGCTGGTCAGCTTTCGCAGCAGCCACGCGCGGTCTTGCGGAGTGAGCGCGCGGGAACCGGTGATGTTCCACACGACCTCGACGCGCGAGGACGTCTTGTTCACATGCTGGCCGCCCGCGCCGGAAGCGCGGGACGCCCGGACCGTCAGCTCACCGGGCGGAATCTCGAATGCGGAAGGCACGCTCCAATCGGCGAAGCAGGAGCTCGCTCGTCCTCAGTCCTGATCCGGATTCGCGGGTCCGAGGTCCTCGGACTCCGTGACCGTCGGAGGGTACCCGTCATCGACGATCCCTTCTTCCTTCCGCCGAAGCTTCTCGTCACGCTTGGCGTCCTTCTTTGCCTTGCGGTCCATTTCCTTCCTGCGCTTCTCGAAATCGTAGTTGGGTTTTCTTGCCAATTAGAGAGCCTCCGCTCCGTACTGATTATCGGTGACCAGCTGGTGCAAGGATAATAAACGAGCGTACCCCAACGTCCCACAGTTGCCGTCTCAGGCTCCCGGCCACATCCACCCAAACACTCCTCCGGTCAGTAGGGCGTACGCGAGCCCGTCGATCATCGAGCGGAAAGTTGCGCCCCCGTTCTTCATGTGCCAGATCGAGTTCTGGGCCAGAGCGAGGGAATACCCCATGAACGCAGTCGTGCCGACGATGCGGAAGACCTGCATGTACTCCGTGCCGGCCGGCAGCGTCCGGCTGGCGATGTAGGCCGCGAACAGTGACACGACGACGCAGTAGGCAAACCACTTGGTCAGGTGCTCCCCCATGGAGGGCGGAGCGCCTGGGTTGAACGTCATTACGATCGTCGGACCCTTGGCTCTCTTCTCGAGGAAAGCGGGGTCCTTCATTGCAGCGGGACCTTCCGCGTGCGGGGCGACGTAGTCACCGGCGGGGAGGTCGAATCGTCGCACAGCTTCCAGAAACTCATCCTCCCGCGGGATCTTGCGGTAGTCGTTTTTGTGGAAAGGGAGGAGCATGTGGACCAGGGCGCTCGCGAGGAACACAACTACGGCGGCGACCAGGATCGGGAGCAGCAGCGACATCAGCGAGACCATTACGCCTCCTCGAGCGGAGCGAGTGGGTGGGAGCCGGATGAGCGGCGGCCACGAATAGAACCCGTCCCGCCCGGGTCCGCAATCACCGCGGAGGTCGGCCCCCCGAGGTCGCGCTACTTGATAGCCAGGTACCGCTCGAGCCGCACGGCCTCTTCCAGGCCGGCCTGTGCGCCGATGTCGCGTCGGAACGCCTCTACGCCTTCGTACGGCCGGTGCTCCTCCAGCTCCTGCCTAAGGCGCTCGCCCACGCCTGGGATGAGCTCGATCTCGACCGAGCTCGCGGTGTTCAGATCGAGCGGGATCCACAGGCGCGTATACACCGAATCGCGCCATTGCTCGGTCAAATGCCGGGCGAGAACTCTGTCCACTGCGACCATGCCCATGTACGGCCTGCCGGCGATGACCGCCAGCGTCACGGAGTCACTCATGCCGGGAAGGGCTGTGAGCGCGGCAGCAGTCGCCAGGTTCGGGTCGAGGAAGCCCGAACTTGCCGGGGACTCCGTCTCCGGCGAATTCGCGCTGTCGTACTGGGCCACCGCCGGAGTCGCCGTTTCATCCGGTTTGGCGCATCCTCCCGCCGCGACTGCGGCGGCGAGGAGCGCCCCTGCCGTCATGCCGAGAACCAGTCGCACGGTGCCGCTGGTGCGTGCAACCGTCGACGAGCCGTGGTCAGCGCGCGCTTCGCAGAACGTCTATACGGCTGGCGTAGAGCTCGTTGTTCTGCGTCTGCTGAGTCTGAATCCGGACTACATCGCCCCGCTCCAGCGAGGTTACGGGATATCGCTGGTTGTTGTACACGACCTGCGTCTGGTTGTCGACGCGAATCGTGCCCTGCTGGCCATCCTGCGTGCGGACGTACAGCCGGCCGCTGTTGGCGTCGACCTGCTGGATCTCGACGTCCAGCTGCTGCTGCTGTTGTTGCCGCTGGCCTCCCGCTCCGCCCAGAACGCTGCCCAGGACGTTGCCGATCGAGCCCAAATTGCTGCAGCCGGCAAACAGAACGAGCGTCACTGCGGCTGTTAGAAATGGTCTGCTGCGCATGTGCCCTCCGGGCGTGTTTTAGCCGTGGTTAACGCCCTGCAGTAAGGCAATGTGAGTGCCAGAACCCCTCCTTTGCCGGCAATTGGAGCGCCGGCGAAGACGGGGTTTTTGGCCCTGCCGCCGCCGGGGCTCCCTGAGGGAGTCCCGACGGCCGATAACTTACTGCGCGAAGCCCGTCTGCGGCTCCGGCGCCGCCTGTACCGTCGGCTGCCGGACCCGCGGCGCCTGCCCGAAGCTCCTCTGATACTGGAGGAACACCGCCCGCGCGCCGAACCGGCGCTCGGTGAACTGCGTGAGGTCGTCGTTCGAGACCTTCACGCGGAAGAGCTGCGTGTTGAACGGGTCGGCGAAGCGCAGGGCGACGCTGCTCTTGTCGCCGTCGATCTTCTTCCGGACCACGAGGTTCGCGAACTGCATGCCCGAAAACTTGTAGCCTTCCTGCTGCACGGGCGCGCGATAGAAGTACATCGCCTGCAGGCTGAGGTCGGGGCGGATCTGCGTCGTGCCGTTGATGCGCGCCGACCAGGTCACGCCGCCTGATCCGAGCGAGGACGTCGAGCC
>JACDCY010000152.1 GCA_013817305.1 Gemmatimonadaceae bacterium
CTGAATAGCTTGAGCGGACGCAGGGCCCTACCACCCGGCGGTTGCGCTTATGAACGTCTCCGGCTCGATCGAAGTCATCCTGAACCAGAAGAGCAGGCAAATCTGGTCGGTCGCTCCCGACGCGACGGTTTATGACGCGGTCGCCCTTATGGCAGAGAAGAACATCGGCGCACTCGTGGTGGTGGAGAACGGCAGCCTCGTCGGCGTCATCTCGGAACGTGATTACACCCGCAAGGTGATGCTGCGCGGGAAGCGTTCGCGCGAGACGCTTGTTCGCGAAATCATGACGACGCAGCTCACGACGGTCGACCCGAAGCAGTCGGTCGACGATTGCCTGCGCTTCATGACGGAGAAGCGCATCCGCCACCTCCCGGTCGTGAACGACGGGGAAATCTGCGGCGTCATCTCGATCGGAGATCTCGTCAAGCACGTCATCTCCGCGCAGAGCGCCACGCTCGATCAGCTGGAGCGATACATCTCCGGCGGTTACGTGAACTGAGGTTGTAGAGGCGCTTGTGCCAAGCGCCTGACGCGCGGCGTGGGCGCAGGTCCGGTGCTTGACACAAGCACCGCTACAATCGCCAAATCGTCTCGCCGCCGACGATCGTCCTGACGGCACGGCCCTTCAGCTTCCAGCCGTCGAATGGCGTATTGCACGAGGCGGTTTCGAACACCTTCGCGTCCACCGTCCACTCCAGCTCAGGATCGATCAGCGTGACATCGGCGACCGCGCCGGAGCTCAAAGTTCCGGCGTCGATCTTCAGGAGGCGAGCAGGGTTCAAGGTGAACATCTCGATCAAACGCGGCAGCTCGATCGCTCCCGTTTTGTGCACCAGAAGGTCGAGGAATAAACCGAGCTCCGTCTCCAGCCCCACGATTCCGAATGGCGCCGCGTCGAACTCCACTTCCTTCTCGAATCTCGCGTGCGGCGCATGGTCGCTGCCGAGGATCTCGACGGTTCCGTCAGCAATCCCGGCCAGCAGTGCCGCCACGTCCTCGTCGGTCCGCAGTGGCGGGTTCATCTTGAAGTTGGTATCGAAGTTTTGGATCGACTCGTCCGTGAGCGCAATGTGATGCGGACAAACCTCGCCGCTGATCTTCACCCCGCGCGCCCGCGCCTCCCGCAACAGTCGCACGCTGCCCGCGGAGCTGAGGTGCTGGCAATGAATGTGGTGGTCGCAGAGCTCCGCCAGCAGGATGTTGCGCGCCACGATCGCCTCCTCCCCGGCGGCAGGCCACCCGGGCAACCCGAGCAGCGTGCTCCAGTAGCCTTCGTGCACGACGCCATTTCCGACCAGGTTGTAATCCTGGCAATGATCCAGCACCGGCACGCCGACCATGCGTGCGTATTCGACCGCGCGGCGCATCAACTCGTTATTCTGAATGCAGTGGCCGTCGTCCGTGATCGCGACCACGCCTGCCTGCGCGAGCGACCCGATCGGCGCGAGTTCTTCGCCCGCGAGGTTCTTCGAAATCGCGCCGGTTGGCAAAACGTTCACGCACGCGGTTTGCGCCGCGCGGTCCTTGATCCACGTAACGGTGCTCGGGCTGTCCGCCACGGGCGAGGTGTTCGGCATGCAGACGATGGTCGTGAATCCGCCCGCCGCCGCTGCTCGCGCGCCCGACTCAATCGTTTCCTTCCATCCGAAACCCGGCTCGCGCAGATGCACATGGATGTCGATCAGCCCGGGCGCGACAACGAGCCCGGTGGCGTCGATCACCTCCGCATCGTCACCAGCGCGTTCCGCAGCGATTCTGCCATCGACGAGAAAGAGTTCACCAACCTCGTCTCGACCATTCGCAGGATCGATGATGCGCCCGTTTCGGATGATCGTCTTCTTCATGGCGTCGTGATTCCGCCGCAGAGGTAGAGCACTGCCATCCGTACCGCGAGCCCGTTCGTTACCTGATCGAGAATGACGCTCTGCACGCCGTCGGCCAGTTCACTGTCGATCTCGACGCCGCGGTTGATTGGTCCCGGATGCATGATCAGGCAGTCCGGCTTCAAAAGTTTTGCGCGTGCTTTCGTTAGGCCGAAGAGCCGGATGTATTCTCCCAACCCGGGAAAGTATTCCTTTCGCTGACGTTCGTGCTGAATGCGGAGCAAATTGACGACGTCGACCGTCGGCAGAACCGCATTGATATCGTCCGAGATCGTGACGCCGAGCTGCTCGAAGACGCGTGGCACCAGTGTGCTCGGCCCGACGAGGGTCACGCGCGCGCCGAGCTTGAGCAGGCCAAAAATATTCGAGCGAGCCACGCGGCTGAAGAGGATGTCGCCGATGATCGCGACGTGCAGGCCGGCGATGCTCCCCTTCTTCTCGCGAATCGTGTAAAGATCGAGCAGCGCCTGGGTCGGGTGCTCGTGCGCGCCATCGCCGGCATTGATGATACTGGCGCGCAACCGCTCCGCGAGAAACTGCGCCGCGCCGGCCGAGCTGTGCCGCAGCACGATGATGTCCGCGTGATTGGCTTCCAGGATCTTCGCGGTGTCCTTGAGCGTCTCACCTTTCGTTAGGCTCGAAGTGGTGGCGGAGATGTTGATCACGTCCGCGCTGAGGCGCGTGGCGGCGAGTTCGAATGACGTGCGCGTCCGCGTACTCGGTTCCACGAAGAAATTCACCAGCGTCTTCCCGCGCAGCGCGGGCACCTTCTTTACGTCGCGGGTGCCGACCTGCTTGAACGCGTCCGCGCTCGTGAGGACGAAGTGGATCTCCGCGGCTGATAACTCGCGAATGCCGAGCAGGTCTTTCCGGTTCCACCGCAGCTCGCTCACGCCTTTGCCTCCTTCACCAGCCAGACGGCGTCCGGCTCCTGGTCGACATTCTCGAGCCACAGGCGTACCCGTTCCCCGGAGGCAGTGGGAATGTTCTTTCCGACGTAGTCCGCACGGATCGGAAGCTCGCGATGGCCGCGGTCGATCAGCGTCGCGAGTTGGATGCGCGCCGGTCGGCCGAACGAGCCGATCGCGTCCATCGCCGCCCGAATGGTGCGTCCGGTGAAGAGCACGTCATCGACAATGACAACGGTTCGATGTTCCAGCGGCAGAGGTAATCGCGATGCGCGCACCAACG
>JACDCY010000153.1 GCA_013817305.1 Gemmatimonadaceae bacterium
CGGCACGGCCTTCGTCGTGTTCGAGGAGCTGGCGCTCGCCGCCTGCGGCAACCGCCTGCCGCAGCTCTCGTTCGAGGTGTTCCGCCCGCTCGCCGATCCCGACACCGCCGAGGGGCTGGTGCGCGCCGTCACGATGATCCCGGCGTCGGGCGAGTTCACCTACGCCACGCAGCCGATCCGCAAGAGCGCGGGCGGCGCAACGGTTGCGGAGAACCTCAACGCCCGCGCCGATGTCTCCGACATGGTGGTGGCGCTCGACCGGCTGCAGGCCATGGCCCCTGCGATCGAGAGCGTCAGCCTCGTCGTCGCCTGGTTCGGGGCGCATTGCCTCACCTGAATTGTTCCTGAAGCTGGACCCGTTGCCTCAGTAGGACTGCTCCCGAGAGGGAGCGTTTGCGGAGGCGGAGTTGAGGCGGGTGAGCATGGCGACGCGGGACGAGCTGCTGAACGCCGTTGTGGGGCGGTACGCGAAAGCACGGCGAGTTGAGAAGGGGCGCATCCTGACGGAATTCGTGGAGGTGACCGGATACCATCGCAAGCACGCGGCGCGCCTTCTGCGCGGTGCGGACCGGAGCGACCGGTCGCAGCCTCGGCCGGAGCGCCGACTGTACGATGCGGCGGTGCGCGAGGCGCTGATCGTTCTGTGGGAAGCATCGGACCGGATCTGCGGCAAGCGGCTGAAGCCGCTCATTCCGATGCTGATCGCCGCGATGGAGCGGCACGGGCATCTGGCGCTGGACACGGAGGTGCGGGGGCGTCTCGAGACCGTGAGCGCCGCGACGATTGATCGGGTTCTCGCTCCGGTGCGCAAGCAGGCGGCTGGTCGCGGTCGTCGTCGCACGGCGCCGTCCTCCGCCATCCGGCGCGCCGTGCCGATCAGGACCTACGCCGACTGGGACGACCCGTCCCCCGGCTTCTTCGAGGCCGACCTGGTGTCCCACAGCGGCCCGATGACGAGCGGGAGCTTCGCGCAGACGCTGGTGTTGACGGACATCGCAAGCGGCTGGACGGAGTGCGCGCCACTTCTGTTCCGGGAGCAGCAGCTGCTGACCGAGGTGCTGACGGTACTGCGCGACGTGACGCCGTTGCCGGTTCTCGGGTTCGATACCGACAACGACACGGTCTTCATCAACGAGACGGTGAAGTCCTGGTGCGACGCATCAGGCGTGGAGTTCACGCGCGCACGGCCCTATCGCAAGAACGATCAGGCCCATATCGAGCAAAAGAACGGCGCCGTGGTGCGACGCATGGTCGGGTACCGGCGTTTCGAAGGCTTGGAAGCAGCCACAGCGCTCGCGCGGCTCTACAAGCCCATGCGCCTGTTCGTGAACTACTTCCAACCGTCCTTCAGGCTCGCTGAGAAGCGGCGGGACGGTGCGCTGATCCGCAAGCGGTATCATGCGCCACTGACGCCGCACCAACGCCTCGTCGCGGATCCGCGCACGCCGCAGTCGGTGAAGGATGCGCTGGACGCAGAGCATGCGATGCTCGATCCCGTACGCCTGCTCAGAGACATCCGCTCGGCCCAGCAGGCCTTGATCGAGATCGCGGACAAGGCGCCCACCACGAGAACCGACGCACCACCGCTGGACGCGTTCCTCGATGGCCTCCGAGTTGCGTGGCACACCGCCGAGGACGTCCGGCCGACGGCGCGGTCAAAGCCCTCGAAGCCGCGCTACCGCACCGTGCCGGACCCATTGAAGGCCGTGACAGATGTTCTGAAGGGGTGGTTCGATGCCGACCCCGGCGTGACCGGCAGGCAGCTTCTGGACCGCTTGCAGGTCACGCACCCCGGCGAGTATCCGGACAGCCTGATCCGTACGGTCCAGCGGCGACTGAAGGCCTGGCGTCGGGAACGCGCGAAGTCTCTGGTACTGGGCGCGCGCGATGCCGTCGGCACAAGCGGGAGTCCCAGCCCGAACATCATTATCGGCAGCCTGAACGCGTAGGCGCTCGGCAACAACTCCGACGAGGCGACAAGCTCCTCCTCGGGAACATTCCGCGGTGAGGCAACACGCCGGTCAGGATGGTTGTCGCTGAACATCACGCGCGTCTCTGAACTGCCCCGGCTTTACCGGAGGGTGATGGTTTCAACGGTCAGGCGGCTTGGTCAATGGGTTGCAGGGTGGCGAAGTAGGCCTGCTCGGCCTCGGCGGGTGGGATGTAGCCGATGGGCGCGAGCAGGCGGCGGTTGTTGTACCAGTCGATCCAGCGAAGGGTCTCCCACTCGACATCGCGCATGGTGCGCCATGGGCCGAGAGCATTGATGACCTCGGTCTTGAAGAGGCCGATGATGGATTCGGCGAGCGCGTTGTCGTAGCTGTCGCCGACGGTTCCGACGGACGGATCGATGCCGGCCTCGGCCAGACGCTCGGTGTAGGTGATCGAGAGGTATTGCGACCCGCGGTCCGAGTGGTGGATCAAGTCTCTGTTCCTGTGTGTCTTTCTTTGCCAGATCGCCTGGTCCAATGCATCGAGGACGAACTGCGTCGACATCGAGGTGGAGACGCGCCAGCCCACGATCTTGCGGGCGAAGACGTCGAAGACGAACGCCACGTAGACCGTGCTCGACCAGGTCGGCACGTAGGTGAAGTCGGACACCCAGAGCTGGTTCGGCCGCTCGGCCTTGAACAGGCGGTTGATCCTGTCGTCCGGACAGGGCCGCGCCGCGTCGGGGTTGGTGGTGATGATCTTCCTGCCCCTGACGACCCCCTTCAGCCCCATGCTCTTCATCAGCCGCTCCACGGTGCACCGCGCCACGTCAAAGCCCTCCCGGCGCAGGGCATGCCAGACCTTCCGGGCGCCATAGAGCTGGCGGTTCTCTTCCCAGACCCGCGCGATCTCGACGCGTCGGGTGGCGTCGGTCTTCGAGCGGGCCGAGGCGCGCTCGGGCTCGCGGGCTTCGAGGGCGCGCTGATGATACGTCGACGGGGCGATCGGCAGCACCCTGCAGATCGGCTCGACCCCGAACACTTCTCGGCATTCTTCAATGAAATCGGTCATTTGCGAAACGGGCGGTCGAGCTCCGCCTGCGCAAAATATGCCGAGGCCTTCTTCAGGATCTCGTTGGCCTG
>JACDCY010000060.1 GCA_013817305.1 Gemmatimonadaceae bacterium
GATCGGTTCGCCAGCGCCGCCCTGTTCGGCGCAGCGTTGCAGTCGGCAGCCGGCGCGACGCCGTCGGCGCAGTCAGTGTCCGGGCGGAGAAGCAGCGTTGCGACCAGCCCGCAAGCGCGTGTGCGCGTAACGGGATGGGGAGCCATCGCCCTGGCGGGCGCCCTCTTCCTGATCGCAGTCGGCGCGGGCTGGGTTATGCGTTCCGTGTACGATCGCGCAGCGCCCGGCGGGCCGGTTCGCTTCACTTTCGCTTTGGCGACGCCGGGCAGTGCGCGCGTGTACCTCGACATCTCGCCCGACGGACGCCAAATCATCCAGGTCGCTTCTGATAGCAACGGAGTCAATCGCGTGGTGATGCGGGAGTTGGGCAGCACCGAGCTCGTTCCAATTCCCGGCACGGAAGGCGCGGATTCCCCGACGTTCTCGCCGGACGGCGCGTGGATCACATTCACGACCGGGGCGACCGATGGACTGAAGAAGGTTCCCGCGAAAGGGGGACCGCGAACCGATGTAACCGACTCGGCGGGCGCGCACGGTTGGATGCCTGACGGAGATATCGTTTTTTCGCGCCCCGATAGAGGCATCTGGCGTATCAGCAGCACCGGCGGAACGGCGACACAACTGACTGCGCTGGACACGGCACGCAAGGAATTCCAGCATTTGTATCCGCAGGGCCTGCCGGGCAATCGTGGTATCATCTATACCAGCTACGCCACTCCGCTGTCCCGCGCGCGGATCGAAGCGTACGACTTCTCGTCCAGGAAAAAGAAAGTACTCGTCGAAGGCGCGGTGTTCGGCCGGTACTCCGCCAGTGGTCACCTGCTGTACATGCGCGACGGCGCCATCTTCGCAATTGCCTTCGATCCCAAGGCGCTGAAGGTCAGCGGAAACGCGTTTCCGGTTCAGGACGATGTCGCCTGGGAACCGACGAGCGCCCTGGGTGGATTCGCCGTCGCCACCAACGGCACGCTGGCATACATTCGCCGCTCGCAGTGGGAACAGGAGCGACGCCTGGTATGGGCAGACCGCTCAGGGGTGGAGACGCCAGTGCTGCCTCGGCCCGGTGCTTACGCCGAGCCCAGATTGTCACCGGACGGCCGGTGGATTGCGCTTACGATCACGGAACCGAAGCGGGACGTGTGGCTGTACGAGATCTCACGGGGAATTCTTACCCGCCTCACCCGCGCCAACGCGGCAGCATTCAATCCGCTGTGGACGCCGGATAGCCGCTCGATCTTGTACACGCATGAAGATCCCGTATACGACGTCCACCGCATTCCGATCGACGGCAGCTCAGCCAACCAGCCAGTGCTCGTGACCCCGTGGGATAAAATTGCGTCCAGTATCTCGCCCGACGGGCGGATGCTTGCGTACACACAGAATCAATCCGGCCTGGCTGTGTACACCGCTCCGCTGGATGGCAGCGCGCGGCCGCGCCGCTTCACGTCGTCCAGCGTGGCTCAGGAACGCGCTGTCTTCTCTCCCTCCGGACGCTGGTTGGCGTTCGAAGAGGAAAGCGACGGTCCGGACAATGTCTATCTCGCCGCCGTGGATGGCTCGGGCGGACGTCGGCAGGTTTCGCTCGACGGCGGCGGGCAACCGAAATGGACCCGGGGCGGACGGGAGATTATTTACCGGCGTGGCGACGCCATATTCGCAGTGGCAGTCGATCCCGCCAGCGGCGAGGTCGGCCGGCCCGTAGAGCTGTTCAGGAAGCCACTGTATTCGTTGGACTGGGCGAGTACCGGATACGACGTGACGCCCGACGGCAATGGTTTTCTGCTGCCCGTCCCCGTGCTCCGTCCCGAGACGCAGCCGATCGTCGTCGTGCTGAACTGGTTCGGAGAGTTGGCGACGAAGGGAGGACAATGAGCGACGGACTGGCAAAGCTCGCGACCGCATTGTCGGATCGTTATGTAATCGACCGCGAGATTGGCGTCGGCGGGATGGCCACGGTTTACCTGGCGCGAGATCTCAGGCACGACCGCCAGGTCGCGCTCAAACTCCTCCGCCCCGAGCTCGGCGCGGTAATTGGCGCCGACAGATTTCTCGCCGAGATCAAGCTCACCGCGAACCTGCAGCATCCGCACATCCTGCCACTGTTCGACTCCGGCGCGGTGGAAGGGCTGCTGTTCTACGTGATGCCGTACGTCGAAGGCGTGTCGGTACGCGAGCGATTGAACCGCGAGAAGCAGCTATCGATCGCGGAGTCCGTGCGCATTGCTACCGAGGTCGCGAGCGCTCTCGACTACGCGCACCGCCGCGGCGTGATCCACCGCGACATCAAGCCGGAGAACATCCTCCTGCACGACGGGCAGGCGCTGGTCGCCGACTTCGGAATTGCGCTCGCTGTGAGCACTGCCGGCACGCGCATGACCGAGACGGGCATGTCGCTAGGCACTCCGCACTACATGAGCCCCGAGCAGGCGATGGGCGAGCGCGAAATCACCGCGCGCTCCGACGTGTACGCGCTCGGTGCGGTGACATATGAAATGCTGGTCGGCGAGCCGCCGTTCACGGGGCCGACCGCGCAATCCATCGTCGCGAAAGTTCTCACCGAAGAGCCGCGCCCGCTCCTTCCCAAGCGTCACACGATTCCGCGCCACGTCGAGCAGGCGGTGCTTACTGCGCTGGAAAAATTGCCGGCTGACAGGTTCGCGACCGCGGCCGAATTCTCTGCGGCGCTGAACAATCCAAATGCGGCCCCGTCGGCGACCCGGGGAGGCTCGCAGAAAAGATCGGTGGCATCTTTGGCGCTTCGACCAGCGGTGCTCGGTGTGGTCTTCGCCGTCGCGGCACTCGCGTCGGCGATCGGGTTCGTGGCCGGCCGGGCTTTTTTGCGTGACGATGGACCGGCTCCTGTCGTATCGCGGTTCATGATCTCCACGGGGGCCGACCACCGACTGGACGGATCGGGCCTGGCCATGGTTGCGATCTCTCCGGACGCCTCGACGCTGGTGTATTCAGGACAGAGCGCGCGCGGCGTGCAGCTGTATCGCAGGCGCCTCGATGAGCTGGTGGCGACGCCGATACCGGGAACCGAGGGAGGATTGAACCCGCTGTTCAGCCCCGATGGCCAGTGGATCAGCTTCACCGTCGGCTTCGGGTTGAGGAAAATCCCCACCGCTGGTGGCGCCGCGGTTCCGGTGCCGATCGGGGCGCTGGCCCCCCAGAGCGGAGTATGGCTAAACAACGAAACCCTCGCGGTCACCGCCCTGGACGGCGCCATCTATGCCGTCGACAGCAAAGGTCAGAGCCGCGTGATCGCTCGCCCTGATACGGCGCAGAAGGAAGCGGCGCTCATCGTCACCAACTCTGTGGACGGAGGCCGGTCGGTGATCGCGATCGCTGCTCCGGGTACGGGTAACACGGGTCGGCCGTACCTGATCGACGTTTCGAACGGAAAGCGCAGGCTGCTCATGGATCAGATCGTCGCCGGCGTTGCCTACGACCGCGGATTTCTCACGTGGGTAAACCAGGAGGGCACGCTCTCCGGCGCAGCGTTCGATCTCGGCGAGGGCAAGCTGACCGGGGCGCCAATCGCGCTCGCGCAAGGAGTCCTGCAGCCGGTTGGCGTGCCGCCCCAGATCTCTTTTTCCTCGAACGGCGCGCTGGTGTACGTGCCCCAGCTTCCGTTCGATCTCGTGCTGGTGGATCGCGCGGGGAAGACGACGAGAGTGGCGGACGTGCAACGCCGGTTCCACAGTCCGAGAATTTCTCCGGACGGGTCGAAGATCGCGGTCGATTTCACGCAGCAGGGGAGCCGCGACGTGTGGACGCTCGACCTTCGCGACCGCACGCTCACACGCCTGACGTTCGACAACGACGGCCACGACGCCGTCTGGGATCCGAGCGGTCGTCGCGTTGCCTACGCGACTGCTCGCGGCGGCATGGTCGGAATGTTCGCCAGAAACGCGGACGGGAGCGGAGCCGCGGATTCGATCCACGTCGGGTCGTCGGCGGAGACAGTCGGCGCATTTCTTTCCCAATCGCCGCGCGTGCTGTCCATCGTCATCGGCACGGCTGGCAGCTACGATCTCGCCTTTACTTCGCTCGCGGGAGACCGGAAGGAGCAACCATTCCTCGCGACCAACTTCAACGAGTTCTACCCCGCGATTTCGCCCGATGAGCGGTGGCTGGCCTACGTGTCGGACGAGTCCGGCCAGCCGGAGGTGTACGTGCGCCCATTGATCGGGCAGGGAGCGAAGGTCCTGGTGTCGCAGAACGGCGGGCTGGAGCCGGTCTGGTCACGTAACGGCAGAGAGCTGTTCTACCGCGGGTTCGGGCAAGAGAGCAATCCGCTGATCGCGGTGTCATTGCAGACGGCGCCGGAGTTTCGAGCGCTGACGCGAACGCCGCTCTTCAATGCGTCGGACTACGAAGCCGCGGTCCCGCATGCGAACTACGACGTGGGGCCGGATGGCCGGTTCGTGATGGTGTACCAGGGCCGGCTGTCGGAGATGGTGGTGATTCAGAACTGGACGGAAGAGGTTAGGCGCCGAGGCAAGTAACCCCCGTCTTCGTCGAGTAACTGCAACAACAGGGTTGGGTAAGCGGTCGTAGGTTTTGGTTTTGGTTAACGACCGGTAACCCCGGTGAACGGTTTCGGGTCGGCCGTGAAGGGAACCGTGAACCGTTAACCAAAAACCGGTGACCGGTAACCTGTCTGTTGACCATCACCTACAACCAAAGACCAGTTACCCATCCCTGCAGTTCGTCGTTACTGTCTCTCCAGCGGCGCTCGCCCGACCACGATCGTCACGTTGTCACTTCCTCCGCGCTCCAACGCCAGCGCAAGCAGCTCACGGCACAGCTGCTCCGACCCGGTCATCCGCGCAATCCGCTCTCCGATCTCCTCGTCGGTCACGTGCTTGGTCAGCCCGTCGGAGCAGAACAGCAGAACCCCGCTCCGCCGCATGTCGGTGCACGTGACCACCGGTGTCGCCTCACCCCCGCCGATCGCGCTCGCGAGCACGTTGCGGTACGGCGAGATGTCCAATCGCTCGGCGGGCAGCACTCCCTGGTCGACGAGGTCCTGCGCGATGGTCTGATCGCGCGTCAGTCGCTTGAGCTCCGTCCCATTCCAGTAATAGCCGCGACTGTCGCCGACCTGCACGACGTACACCCAGGGCCAGATCACGAGACCGACCGTGAGCGTCGAAGCCATCCGCACCGCGGGCACTCTCGCGGCGGCGTCGCCGAGCACTGCGTCATGCGCTTCCTCGATCGCGGTGCGGAGCGAGTCGAGCAGCTCCTTGTCACTCGATTTCCCCGCGGCGTGATACGAGCGGAGCGTCGAGGACACGTACCGCGTGATCGACTCCGTGGCGAGCTGAGCTGCCTCGCTTCCGAAATCTCCCCCGCCTACGCCGTCGGCGACGACGAGAATCGTCGCGAGCCGCGAGCCGCGCAGCGGAAGGTCTTCCACGTGCGGCAGGCTGGTGTTGTGCACCACGACCTCCGGATGCACGGTGCAGACCAGAAAATGATCCTGGTTGTCCGTGCGCACGTGCCCCTGGTGCGTCAGCCCGAAAAGATCGAGTTCCTCGTCGCGAGGACGCTTGAGCTCGGCGGAGACGGGGTCGGGTGCGGAGGGCATGAAAGAGGTATCAGCTATCAGCTATCAGCTATCAAAAACCGCGAGACGATGGCACGCCAGACAAGTTCCTGATAGCTGATAGCTGATAGCTGATAGCTGATAGCTGATAGCTGGTTTTTTTCTATCTATTCCTCGGATCGTCGGCGCGGTTCACGTACGTCACCGTCCATGGCCCCATGCCATGCAACTGCACTACGGTCTCGCCGGCAGCGTGGACGAAGTGGCGCATGCCGCTGGGCATCGCGGCGAAGGATCCAGCGCGGAGCTCCGTGGCGTTTGCCATGCTGAATTGATCCCCCATTCCGAGATGCAGTACGCCGCTGATTACCGTGATGTGCTCCCAGGCGGAATGAGAGTGCGGCGGCAACACGTAGTTGTTCGGGAACTTCAGCCGGAGCGTGAACAACTCCGCCTTGGTCGGATCCCCCTCGAGGATGATCGCCTGCGCTCCGGCCGGAAGCGCGGCCGAGGCAGCGCCCCAACCCATAAGCCCCGCGTGCGCGACGATCATTCCGTTGGCCGCGCGATGGACCGGCGTCATCGTCACCGCCATGGGCGGGCTCGTCGTCTCTGGCGGAACGATCATCGTCGGCGCACAGGACACCAGCGCCGTTCCACACAAAAGGGTCGCGAAAAAGCTCTTCATCGGGCCTCCATTCGGGGGACTCGGTCAAAGTCGCTGGTCTCAAATTCGGCGGCCCTCGCGGCAAGCGGAAGAGGCACCGCCGGATGCGTCAGGGCTACTACTGGTGGTAGTGGGCCTAAACCGTTGAATACCAGCAACTTATGGCCACCATTTTCCATTGATTTAGCGAGCCATGAATCGTATATTGAGGGGTTCGGCGGACCCCCCCTACCGCCTGCCACCTCCTTACCCGATTAGATGACCGCGCCCATCACACGCGAACGCATCCTCCCGCGCCTCATAGACGACGAGATCAAAGAGTCGTTCATCAACTATTCGATGAGCGTCATCGTGTCGCGCGCGCTGCCCGACGTGCGCGACGGGTTGAAGCCCGTGCACCGGCGCGTTCTGTACGCGATGAACGAGCTCGGCCTGGTGCCGGGTCGTCCGTACAAGAAATCGGCGACCGTCGTGGGCGACGTGCTCGGCAAGTACCACCCGCACGGCGACTCGTCGGTATACGACGCGCTCGTGCGGATGGTGCAGGACTTCTCGCTGCGGTATCCGCTGGTGGACGGGCAGGGGAACTTCGGATCGGTGGACGGCGATCCCGCCGCGGCGTACAGGTACACCGAGGCGCGGCTCACGCGCGTCGCGATGGAGATGCTGGCGGACATCGACAAGAATACGGTCGATTTCGCGCCGAACTTCGACGACCGGCTGCTCGAGCCGCGGGTGCTCCCGTCGGCGGTGCCCAACCTGCTGGTCAACGGCTCGTCGGGGATCGCGGTCGGAATGGCGACCAACATCCCGCCGCACAACATCCGCGAAGTCGTAAGCGCGCTCATCGCGCTGATCGACGAGCCGGAGATGGATCCCGGCGCGCTCCGCAAGATGATCAAGGGCCCTGATTTCCCGACGGGCGGATACATCTACGGCCGCGCGGGAATCCGCGACTACCAGGAGACCGGCCGCGGCCGGATCGTGATGCGCGCCCGCGCCGTGATCGAGGAGAAGGAATCCTCCAACAAGTCGCAGATCGTCGTCAACGAGCTGCCGTACCAGGTAAACAAGGCCAAGCTCATCATCGACATGGTCGAGCTCGTGAAGGAAGGGAAGCTCGAGGGCATCTCCGCGCTGCGCGACGAATCGGACAAGGACGGAATGCGCGTCGTCATCGAGCTCAAGCGCGATGCGATCCCGCGCGTGGTACTGAACCAGCTGTACAAGCACACCACGATGCAGTCGACCTTTGGCGTGATCATGCTCGCGCTCGTTCCAGACGCGGGCACCGGCCAGCTCGTGCCCAAGATCATGCCGCTCCGCGACGTGCTGCTCCATTATATCGCGCACCGCCACACGGTGATCGTGCGCCGCACGCAGTTCGACCTCGACAAGGCCGTCGAGCGCGAGCACATCCTCGAGGGGCTCAAGATCGCGGTCGACAACATCGACGCGGTCATCAAGCTCATCCGCGCCGCCGACGACACCGCGAGCGCCAGCGCGCAGCTGCAGAAGAAGTTCAAGCTCAGCGAGCGCCAGGCCGAAGCGATCCTCAACATGCGGCTCGCCAAGCTCACCGGGCTCGAGATCGAGAAGCTGCAGGCGGAGCTCGACGAAGTGCGCGCGACGATCAAGGACCTGCGCGACATTCTTTCGAGCAAGCCGCGCCGGATGCGCATCCTCCGCGAGGAGCTCGAGGCCGCCGCGCAGACGTACGGCGATGAGCGCCGGTCGGAGATCACGAGCGACGAGGGCGAGTTCACCATCGAGGACCTGATCGCCGAAGAGGACATGGTGATCACGATCTCGCACTCGGGCTACATCAAGCGCACGAGTGTGTCGACGTACCGCAAGCAGCGGCGCGGCGGGCGGGGGCTGAGCGGCCAGGGTCTCAAGGAAGAGGATTTCATCGAGCGGTTGTTCATCGGCTCGACGCACGACTACATCCTCTGCTTCACCGACGACGGCCGCTGCTTCTGGCTCAAGGTCCACGAGCTGCCGCAGGCCGGCCGCGCGGCGCGGGGCAAGCCGATCGTCAACCTGATCAACGTGTCGCCAGACACGCAGATCAAGTCGATCGTGCCGGTGCGCGCCTTCAGCGACACCGAGTTCCTCCTGTTCTGCACGCGCGACGGGACCGTCAAGAAGACCGCGCTGTCGCAGTACGCCAATCCTCGCGCCAACGGCATCAAGGCGATCAAGATCGACGCGGGCGACGAGCTGATCGACGTGCAGGTGACGAGCGGAACCAACGACATCGTGCTCGCGACGCAGCACGGCCTGTCGATCCGGTTCCACGAGCAGCAGGTCAGGCAGATGGGGCGCGATACGACGGGCGTCAAGGGCGTCGAGCTCCGCGAGGATGACCATGTGGTCGGCATGGTCGTCATTAAGCGGGAGGCCACTCTGCTGGTCGTTACAGAGAAAGGTCTGGGCAAATGCTCCAATATTGACGACTACAGAGTCCAGAACCGGGGTGGAAAGGGCATTATCACGGTTCACAGGACCGAAAAGACGGGAGACGTGGTTGGCATCATGGAAGTTCTGCCGGAAGACGAGATCATGATCATCACGAAGGGCGGAGTCATCATTCGCTCTCCGGTCTCGCAGATACGCACCACCGGCCGGATCGCGCAGGGCGTGCGGCTCGTCAATCTCGATGAGGGCGACGTGGTGACCGCCGTCGCGCGCGTGGTGCCGGAAGAAGAGGGCGAAGACGGTGGCGTGGACGACGACGCCGGCGGTGACGAAGCCGACGAGACGGTAGAGGCCGGCTCCGGGAGCGAATGACCCCCAAGGTGAGCACTCCTCCGGAGACCCGCGGCAAGCAACACCACGACGAAACGATCGAGGTGCTGCGCGCGGCTCTGCAGAAGATGGAGGCGGAGCTTCACCGGGTACGCGAGGAAGCTCAGAACAGGGGACATCTCGTGGACATCCTCCACGAGGTCATGGGGAATCTCTCGAGCGACGAGATCTTCCACATGCTCACGCGCCGGCTCGCGCGCGCACTCGACCTCTCGCAGGCGTCGGTGGTGCTCGCCAAGGCCGGCGACGAGATGGGGACGGTCGCCACCGCGTTCGAGGCGCCCTCGCTGGAGAATCTCCAGATCAAGGTCGACCGGTACCCCGAGATCGCGGCGGCCCTGCTCGACCAGCGCCCGGTGCTGATCAAGGACATCCACCTCAGCCCATGGTACAGCGAGCTGCGCAAGCGCTGGGAGACGGAGGGCGTGACGGTCTCGGTAAAATCGGTGATCGCGCTCCCGTTCTACCTGGACGACGACACGTCGGGCGTGTTCCTGCTCCGCCGCGACAAGACCAAGCCGGAGTTCGACGAGGGCGACGTGGAGTTCGCCAGCACGGTCGTTGGCAGCGCGATCGCCGCGATCCGGCGCGCGCACGCGGTCGAGGTCACGCGCGCGGACAACGTGCGGCTCGAAGTCCTGGCGCATACCGATCCGCTGACGCAGCTGCTCAACCGCCGCGCCCTCACCCTGCGGCTGGTATCGGAGCTGGATCGCGCGCGGCGGTACGACTCGTCGCTGTCGCTGTTGATGGTGGATCTCGACTACTTCAAGTTCGTCAACGATACGTATGGCCACCTCGCGGGCGACGAAGTGCTGCACGAGGTCGCGGCGCTGCTGCAGCGCTCGACGCGCACGGTGGATTTCGTGGCGCGGTACGGCGGCGAGGAGTTCGTGGTGGTGCTGCCCGAGACGGCTTCCGCGGGCGCGATGGCGTTCGCCGAGCGCGTGCGGGAGCGGATCGAGCGGCACAGCTTCCTGGGTACGGATCGCGGCGGGGCCAAGCTCACGACGAGCGTCGGGGTGGCGACGTTCCCCAGCCCTGGAGTCGATACGGTCGAGACCTTGCTCGCTAAGGCCGACGAAGCGTTGTACCGGGCCAAGGACCAGGGCCGTAATCGGGTGAGTGTTTAGGGTTTAACTGCGGGGGCCGCGACGGGGGTGAGGGGAACGTCCTCGCGCCTACGCTCGCAAACTGCTCGCTAAGACGGCGCTTCGGAGTTACCCTCACCCTCGTCGCGGCCCTGGAGTGGACGAGACACCGTATCGAGACCCTTAACGCCCCTGATCATGACAGTCACCATCCGCATCGCGCGCGCGGCCAGCATCGCGCCTCTCCTCTTTACTGTACTCGCGGCGTGCGTCGCCAAAGACGACTCGGCCGCGACCGATACGTCCGCTGCGACGGCGCCGGTCGTGATGCGCACGCCGGTGAACAAGGGCACGTACGGAATGGCGTCGCTCACCAAGTGGGCGATATCGAGCGATCGGAAGAACATCATCGCGGTGGTGGACGCGGTGGGAGTAGAGGCGGAAGCGGTGCCCAACGGATTCTTCGTGGGGATGGAGGGGAACGGTTTTCAGCTGCAGGTGGACAGCGTGTGGGACGTCTCGCCCTCGCCCGACTGGACGGCGATCGCGTACGGCAGAGCGTACAACCTGATGCACGGCGAGTCGCCGCTCATCCCTGACGCGATGTGGGTGGATCTCAGCAGGCAGACGGGAGTCGATACGGCTACGCTCCGCGCGGCGTCGTTCCCCAGCAGCGGGATGTCGTACGCGCGAGCCGTAGCGCGGCCGGCGATCATCAACGTTCCGCCGGATCCGCGCGCGGCGGGAGCAGCGGACGTCGCGCGGCCGCGGATGTTCACGGTCGGGCCGGGGTGGCGCGTGCGGTGGACGAGCGACGGGGCGATAGTGGCGGTGGGACACACGCCGCGACGCGTGCAGGACAACGAGCCGTCACCGTCATACGCGGCGCTCGATGCAAAGACCGGGGCGCTGCACGGCTCGCTCCCCGCCGGCGCGAAGCTCGTCACGCCGGCCTGGAAGAACGGGCCCACGATCGACATCTCGATTCCGGTGGACATGAACGCGGCGCCCAACATCGAGGTGGGCGAAGGCACGACCGCGATGATCATCGAGAGCGCGCGCGGAATAATCAGCATGCGCCCCGTCGCTTCAACCGGGGGTGCGCAGCCGATAACGATCGGACCGGGCATCGCCCTGGCCGCCACCGCGACCGGACGGTTCATTCTCGCGCTCGCGCCCCGGCAGAAGGCGGGGCAGTACGATCATCCGGTAGAGCTGGTCGTGTATACGGTGACGAGATAGGGTATCAGGTATCAGGTATCAGGGATCGGTGCCCGATACTTCGAAACCGGGGACCAAGCGCTGCGTAGGGAGATTGCAGCTCTGATACCTGATACGTGATACCTATTTTGCCAGTCTTCCGTCGCAATCCATCCATACGGAGCCTTCAATGATCTACGCTCTCATCGCGATCCTAACCGGCCTGCTCCTGCTCGCCGACACCTTCGTCAGCATGCGCGGGTTCAGCGGAGTGATCGCGGCGCTCAAGCCGTACGAGACGGTTATCGGAATCGTCGCGCTCATCGCGGGCGTGCTGCACTTCTTCAGTCTGCTGGGGATCGCGCTCATCATGGGCGGGCTCATGCTCGGAACCCGCGCGTTGACAACGGTGCCGAATATCGGCGACGAGCTTGGAAGCGCTGGTAATGCGTTGACTCCGTTCCGTGGATTGATCGGCGGGATTGTGCTCGTGCTTGGAGTGATTACCCTCTTCTAAGAACTGCAGGTTCGGGCAACATCAGCAACTCTAGCCCGAACCTGTTCTTTTTCGGTTACCCGAATTCCAACCCTTTGGGATAATCCTCCGGCGTGGCGACAGCCGGATTCAACCACTCGATGATCGCCGCGTAGCCGCGGCTCTCCGGATCGTGCAGCAGATAGTCGCTGACGACCGCGAGCACATGGAATCCGTTCCGCAGCTGGAACGACAGAGTCGGATCCCGGCATTCGCCCCGCACCACGCATCGCACGTACTCCTCGGCTGACATCCGGTCGGCGACCTCGTGATACCCGCGCAGCCGTGCGCCGGCGCGGATTCGCAGCAGCCCGAGCCGCTCCGCGAGCCCGCGGCGCGCGGCGTACAGCATCTTCCCGATTCCGTGGCGCTGGTAATCCGGGTGCACCATCACCTCGGCGCCGTACAGCGTGCGCCCGTGCGCCGGGTCGTGATTCGCGAACGTCCCCGCCGCGGTGAAATCACGCCAGCTCATCTGCGACTCGTAGTCGTCCCACCAGATCACCAGGCTCGCGGCCATCCCGACGACCTTGTCGTCCGGCGTCACCGCCACGAATTGGCCCTCGGGAAACATGTCGAGATGGTGCCACAGCTGCTCCGCGCTCCATGGCTTCGATTCGGGGTACACCGCGCGTGTAAGCTCAATGATTCCCGGGAGGTCGCGCGCTTCCGTGTTTCGCACGCGGGTCTCCGCGTAGGCCGGGGTCACAACGCGATGACTTCCGGGTTCTCGACCAGCTTCGCCGTGCGGTGGCTGTCGTTCAGCGGCAGCACGGTGCCAGTGTCGCGCGTGTCGAGAATCGTGTGCAGGTTCAACTCGCCGATCACCATCATTTCCTGATTCGGGTTGCCCTCGGCCAGAATCCCGTCGCGCGAGAATGGAAAATCGCTCGGCGTGAGGATCGAAGCCTGACCGTAGTTCAACGAGACCGCGGGCACCATCGGCAGCGAGCCGACGGTGCACGAATGGATCACGTACATCTGGTTCTCGATCGCGCGCGCCTGCGCGCAGTAGCGCACGCGCAGAAAACCCTGCCGGTCGTCCGTGCAGCTCGGCACCACGAGTATGTGCGCGCCGGCCCGCGCAGCGGCGCGAGCCATCTCGGGGAA
>JACDCY010000154.1 GCA_013817305.1 Gemmatimonadaceae bacterium
GTCTCCTGCGCGGGATCGGGATATCCGCGCCCCATAGCGAAAATCGCACGTTCAGGGAACCCGGCAAAAGCGGCGCGCGTCGGGGCAGGCGGGGCGCCACGCGTAATAGACGGTTAAATCTGCGACCGAGAACGGTAGCTGGATCGGAAAGCCGCAATTCTACTCAATCACTGGAAAGCCCGAATTCGAATGCCAAGAGGATGACCATGTCCCGTCCTTGACAGAACGCAATTCGTCCCAGAAGCTGTCAGGAGGTGTATCGCCGGCTGAGCGACAGGCGGAACAGGCCGCAATGAAGCTTACGAAACTCGCGAGTAGATCGCGCGGGACGCAAAAGACGCGGCGAAGCGAGAAGAAAGACGTAGACGGGACGAGGCCGACTAAAGCACTTTGCCTTTGATGTGAATCTTTGAGGATTGAACGAACCCGCTGACGCGGGAAAGAAGCAAAGCGATTAGAGGGAGGTTTTTTGTCTGCGAGGATTGCGGTTCCCGAAGCCCGATCCATCAGACAGGGAGCCCCCTATGGCTGAGATGAGCCCACTGCGCCGCCGCATGATCGACGACATGACGATCCGCAACATGTCGCCGGCGACCCAGCGATCCTACCTTCACGCGGTCACGAAGTTCAGCCGGCATTTCGCCCGCTCGCCGGAGCGACTGGACTTGGAGGATGTGCGCGCCTTCCAGGTGCACCTTGTCGCTACCGGCATTTCCTGGCCGGCGCTGAACCAGACCGTCTGCGCGCTCCGGTTTTTCTACGGCGTGACCCTTGGCCATGCCGAGATCCCCGAGCGCATCCCCTATGCCCGGGAGCCGCGCAAGCTGCCGGTCGTGCTGAGCGCCGACGAGGTGGTGCGATTTCTCGAGGCGGTGCCGAGCCTGAAGACGCGCGCCGCGCTGACGACGGCCTATGCCGCGGGGCTTCGCGCCTCCGAGGCGGTCGGGATCAAACTCGCCGACGTCGACGCCGGGCGGATGGTGATCCGCGTGGAGCATGGCAAGGGCGGCAAGGACCGATACGTCATGTTGTCCGTCCAATTACTGGGGATCTTGCGCACCTACTGGCGCCTCGCCCGGCCAACGCACTGGCTGTTTCCAGGCCGGGACCCAAGCAAGCCAATCGACGTCCAGGTGCTGCATGCCGCCTGCCGCTCGGCCTGTGCCGCGGCTGGCCTCGCCAAACGGGTGACGGTTCATACCCTGCGGCACAGCTTCGCCACGCATCTGCTCGAGAGCGGCGCCGACATCCGGATCATTCAGGTTCTGCTCGGCCACAGCAATCTGTCGAGCACCGCGCGCTACACGCAGGTGTCGAACGGGTTGATCCGGCGAACCGAGAGCCCGCTCGACCGGCTGAGGCTGGAGGTCGTGCCGCCGGCCTGATCGGGCCGCGCGGTGAGGTCCGGCTTGGAAGTGGCGGATGTGTTCCGCCGCCACGGCGACGCCTATCGCCGGGCACGCGATGGCCACCTCGGCCGCGTCGAGCGACGGGTGATGCGCGCGATCGAACTGTGTCGAACGGCAGAACTGGGCGGCCATACCGAGGCCTGCCCGGACTGCGGTCTCATCCGCTGCGCCTACAATTCCTGCCGCAACCGGCACTGCCCGAAGTGCCAGGGGCAAGCCCGCGCCGAATGGCTTGCGGCCCGGCAGGCCGAACTGCTGCCGGCGCCCTATTTCCACGTCGTCTTCACGCTGCCCGCGCCGGTGGCCGAGATCGCGTTCCAGAACAAGAGCGTGGTCTACGCCATCCTGTTCCGCACCGCGGCCGAGACGCTCCGCCGCATCGCCGCCGATCCCAAACACCTCGGCGCTGAGATCGGCCTCGTCGCCGTGCTCCATACTTGGGGCCAGAACCTGCACCACCACCCGCATGTCCACTGCGTCGTTCCGGGCGGCGGCCTGTCGCCGGACGGCGCGCGATGGATCGGATGTCGACCCGGCTTCTTCCTGCCGGTCCGGGTGCTCTCGCAGCTCTTCCGCCGGCTCTTTCTCAAGGCGCTACGCGCGGCGTTCGAGGCAGGTGAACTCGGCTTCTTCGGCGAACTCGCCGACCTCGCCCGATCCGCCGCCTTCAGCGATCGGCTGCGCGCGCTTCGTCGGGTTGAGTGGGTCGTCTACGCCAAACGCCCCTTTGGCGGTCCCGCCCAGGTGCTGGCCTATCTCGGCCGCTACACCCACCGCGTCGCGATCGCCAACTCGCGCATCGTCGAGATGACGGACACCGACGTCGCCTTCCGCTGGAAAGACTACCGCCATGGCGGCAAGATGAAGGTGATGACCCTTGCGGCGCAGGAGTTCATCCGACGGTTCCTGCTGCACACCCTGCCGGACGGCTTCCATCGCATCCGTCACTTCGGCTTCCTCGCCAACGGCCACCGCGCAGCCAAGCTGGCGCTCTGTCGCAAGCTCCTCGATGCGTCGGTGTCGATCTCGGCGCCCGAGCCGACGAACACATCCGCGGACAGTACGGCCGAGCCGCCCGCCTGGAGCCGCTGCCCCTGCTGTGGCGGCGCGTTGGTCGTCGTGAGCATCCTGTCGGACACGCCGTCCAGTCGGCCCGCGTTCTGGAACGACAGCTCATGAGACCTCTCTTCTCTCTGTGCCCGAGTTCGCCTCCGCCGAGTGTCGCACACCTCGGACAGAACTCGTCTGCGGATGCGGACATCCAGCAGCGGAAACGAAGCCAACGCGACGATGGGAAGGGCGACCGGCCGCGCTACTCTCCGCCCGAAGCTTCGCCGCGCACGGTCGAAATGATGGTCACGTTGATCCGTCGCAACCTTCGCTTGGACCGATTGCATCGCCCCAACCGAGCGGCAAAGACCAAATCACCATAGGCGCCCAATCCCCCGCGGGTTCGCTCAATCCGGCTTCAATGAGGTCGCACCACAGCGCCTGCACCCGTGCCCGAGCGCAGGCGCGACCTCACAGAAGCCTCCAGATTCCCAAACGGTCCGCACTCTGACTCAATGCCATTTGAGGCAGAGGAGGCAGGGATGACGGCAATCGCGATCACGCGGAGGGAACTGACAGCGGCGGAGTTGCGCGCGGCCGCAG
>JACDCY010000061.1 GCA_013817305.1 Gemmatimonadaceae bacterium
CGCGGACATCCGCGCTTCCCTTGAGTCGCTCGCGCCCGAGTTGGCGGAAGCGAGACGCGCGCTCGAGTCAGCTCCGCCCGGCCAGCGATATTTGCTCGAGCGCAAGCTCGACGCGCAGAAGAAGGAGATGCTGCGCTCTGCGGCGGAGACAGTCGCGGCGCGCGTCTACGACGAGATGCGCGCTGTCGCGGCCGACTCGGTGCTTGAAGCGTTGCCGCGCTCGTCTGCGGTGGCTGAAGCGCAGGCGGTCCTGAACGCGGTGTTCCTGGTTCGCCGCGATCAATTCGACGCGTTTCGTGCGCGAGTGTCCGATATCGTCGGCACCCACAAGGATCGCGGTTTCCATTTCGAATTCACTGGTCCATGGCCGGCGTACCATTTCGTGACCAGGGCATCCGAGTGACCGACGACGTTCTCGGTGGGCAGCGCCTCGATCTGAGCGATGTGCTGAGCAGTCTGCTCGACAAGGGTGTGGCGTTGCGAGGCGGTGTGACACTCGCCGTGGCGGATATCGACCTGGTTTACCTCGATCTGGCGCTGCTCCTTACCGCCATAGAGAGCGCGATCGGGGAGCCAAGGCGCACTTCGCTCCTGGCCGGCGCATTCGGGCCGCCCGATCTGTCGCCGGGTAGGCTGGCGCGGCAGGAATCTCTGGCCGACGCGGTCGCGCCCGCCGCCCCTGTGGCACGAGGCCAGCAGCGGGGCCCGGATGCCGGGAAAGGAGTCTCAATTTCGGATCTGGCTGCCGGCCTGCCGGAGCGCATCGACGCCGATTCAACGGCTGCCGAGAACGGGCTGGCGCGCCTTGTCTTGACCTTGATTGAACTGTTGCGTAAGGTGTTGGAGCATCAAGCGATCCGCAGGATGGACGGGGGTAGCCTGACCGAGGCAGAAGTCGAAAAGCTTGGCCTCGCAATGCTCCGCCTGCACAAGCGCATGGAAGATATGAAAGAGGTCTTCGGGCTTGCAGATGAGGACCTCCAAGTCGATTTAGGCCCGTTGGGCCGCCTACGATAGCCGGAGCTGTCCTTGTCAGATCTCGTTTCTCCCTCGCGCAATCACGGACTCGTCGAAATTCTCGACCGCGTACTCGACAAGGGCCTGGTCATTGCGGGTGACATCAAGATCAACCTCGCCAACGTCGAGCTTCTGACCATCCATGTTCGGCTACTTATCTGTTCGATCGACAAGGCGCAGGAGATCGGGCTCGACTGGTGGCGCGCGGACCCGCGGCTCTCGGCGTCCGCGGCGAGGGAATTGCGAGCACAGACCGCCCTGCCCTCGGATGTCGGTGACCGGCTCGAACGGATCGAGCAGCGTTTGCTGGAAATGACGGCCGAGCGGCCGACCAAGAAAAAGTAGACCTCCAGCGGCGGGCGTCACTGGAGCGCGAAGCGGGCGGCGTGAGCCGATGACTTTAAGGGGAGCGAAACGATGGCTGTAGAGAGAGCACCGAGCGGCAGTTCCCTGATCGACATTCTCGATCGCGTTCTCGACAAGGGTATCGTCATCGACGCGTGGGTTCGGGTCTCGCTCGTGGGAATCGACCTGGTAACCGTCGAAGCGCGTATCGTGGTCGCCTCGATCGAGACGTACCTGAAATATTCGGAGGCCGTCGGCATTACCGCGCCGGTTGGGCGTCCCCGTGAGCTTTCCGCCGGTGGAGAGGCCGAGCTCGAAAGAGTGCAGGCGGAGAACGTGGAGCTGAGACGCCGGCTTGAGCAACGCAACGCGTGACGGCGTAGCCGTCGCGCAGAGCCTGCAGCTCAGCGGAGAGCGGCTAGCCGAGCTTCTCTCCGTTATTTCGGAAGCCAACGAGTTCTCGACCGCCGCGTCGTTTTTCGTCGCGCAGTTCGCTGACATAGCCAACGCCAGCCGCGGGTGCGTGCTCACCATCGATCCGCAGCAGCAACAGATCGAGACGGTCGCGTGCGTCGGATTCGACGATGGCGAGCTGCCAGCCATGGTGATCCCCCTGGCCGACGTGCGGCATCCGCTGGTGGCGGCCACGCTTTGCCTGCGCCCCGTTTCCTGCAGCGGGCGCGAGCGCGCCGGAGCAGGGATTCCCTTTGATCGTTGGGTCGCAATTCCCTTTCCGCAGCCGCAGTTCAAGGGAGCGGTAGACTTCATCCCCGACGACAGCATCGAGTCGCTCCAGCTGAAGTCGTGCGCCGTGCACATGGCCGATCCCCGTGAGCGACGACGTCGGGCCGGTCACGCGCCATGCGGCGTCGTGATCCTCGAGGCGCACGCGAGAGAAGAATTGATTCTGCAGCTGTTCCATGCGGCATCTCTGGCTGGTCCGGTCCTTTCCCGGATGTTCGCCGTCGAAGAGTACCGCCGCTCGGCGGAGCGGCTCGATCAGCAGCGGGATCTCCTCAGCGCGCTGATCAATTCGCTCCCCGATCCGATCATCATCACGAGCTCGACGACCGACATCGTGGTTCAGAACAAGCGCGCCGAGCATCTTCTGTCGATGAAGGAGATGGACTCGGAAGGGCGCCGCCGGGCGGTCGAGATCAACAATCTCCTGTTCACGTCGCATCTCGCGAAGACCGCGATGGGCGCGCCCGCCGAAGCGGGATCGCGCGAGCTCAACATGGTGGACCCGGACGAGGGCGCCGACCTGCTGTTCGAGGTCCTCACGCACCAGCTGGAGCCTGATACCGGAATCGACCCCGGCTCCATAGTCTCCGTGCTCCGCGACGTCACCGATCTTCGCCGCGCTGCCGGTGAGCTCGAGCGCCAGGTGCAGCGCGCGCGCGTCGCGGAGAAGGACGTGACGCGTGAGCGCGATCGCCTGGATCTGATCCTGGAGAACGTCGCCGATCCGATCCTCGTGACCGACGATCGCTCGAACATCATCCTGATGAACCGGCAGGCGGAGTCGCTTTTCTCCCTTGAGACGTCTGACGAGAAGACGCCCCACGGAACGCGACGCGAGCGGGCAAAATCGATTCGCGCGAACGACACGAAGTTCACGACGTTCATCTCGGACTTTACGATCCACCCGGAGTCGGCGCGTCGCGAAGAGATGAGCCTCACCGTGCCCGACAGTGGAATCGAGCTTCCCGTGGAAGTCGTGTCGGGCAAGATCTTCAACGCCCGCGGCGAGCCGATGGCCATCGTGTCCGTGCTGCACGATCTCACGGAACAGGCGGAGAACGAGCGGCTATACCGCGAGCTCAAGACATTCAGCAGCCAGCTAGAGGACAGGATTCGAGCGGCTACCTCGGACCTGGCCGCGCAGAACGCCCGGTTGCAGTGGCAGTCGCAGGAGCTCGAGAAGGCCAACCGGCTCAAGTCCGAGTTTCTCGCGAGCATGTCGCACGAGCTGAGGACTCCCATCAACGCCCTGATCGGGTACACGGCGCTGATCGTCGACCGGATCTACGGCGACGTGAACGACCGGCAGACCGAAGCTCTGCATCGCATCCAGGCGTCTGCCCAGCACCTGCTCATTCTCATCAACGACATTCTCGACCTCGCCAAGATCGAGGCTGGCCGCATGCCACTACACCTGGAGGAAGTCGAGCTCCGACAGCTACTGCTCGAGGTCACGTCGCAGATGGAGCCGCTCTTCAAGAAGAAGGGGCTCGCGTTCTCGTGGGAGGTGAAGCGCGACAGGCTGCCGATGAGAACGGACCGCACCAAGGTAAAGCAGATCATGCTGAACCTCCTGTCGAACGCGGTAAAGTTCACCCACCGCGGCGGCGTTTCGGTCTCGGCGGACTCGGAGAAGGAGTTCGTGTGCATTTCCGTCATCGACACGGGGATCGGCGTGGCCGAGGAGCATCTGGCGGCGATCTGGGAGGATTTCCGTCAGGTCGATCAGTCGAGCACGAGAGAATTCGGCGGGACGGGGCTCGGGCTGAGCATCACCAAAAAGCTCGTCGAGGCTCTCGGCGGGCACGTCGATCTGCGAAGCACACTGGGAGAAGGCTCGACGTTCACGATCACGCTGCCGTGCGAGAGCGAGGTCCCACTGTATGACGACGCGTCCCTCACGATCACCGGGGAATCGGTTGTTTTCGTCGGAACCGGCGAGGGCCCGGTCAGGCCCATAGACGAAGCCTGAAGATCGGGGCTCCGGAAGCTCGCGATGTATGCTTCCGGCAGTCGTGTTCCCGATGCCCGGTGATAGAATTGATAGTCGCATCCAACAAAAACTTTCCTATGAATGTTTGATTCCGTTCGGCGCACCGTCGTCGTTGTCGGCGCGCAATGGGGTGACGAAGGCAAGGGCAAGCTCGTGGACGTCCTGGCGGAGCGCGCGGACTGGGTGATTCGTTACCAGGGCGGCGCGAACGCCGGCCATACCGTGCATATCGGCGACACCACGTTCGTGCTCCATCAGATCCCGAGCGGAATTCTTCATCCCCGGGTCCGCTGCGCGATCGGGAACGGTGTGGTCCTCGACCCCCAGACGCTGTTTACCGAGATAGACGAGCTGCGCGCTAAAGGTATCGACGTCGAAGGTCGCCTGTGCGTGAGCGACCGCGCCCACATGGTGCTGCCTTACCACAAGCTGGTCGACTCCGAGAGCGCGGCTAACCGCGAAATCGGCACGACGGGTCGCGGCATCGGTCCGGCATACGAGGACAAAGTCGGACGCCGCGGAATCCGGGTGCTGGATCTTCGCCACAAGGAAAAGCTTCGCGCGCAGGTGGAGCAGGGTGTCGCCCACGCCAACGGCCGGTTGATCGCGTCAGGCTCGTCGGCCAGGGCCGAGGTCGCTCCCGCGCTGGAAATGTTGAACGGGCTGACCGACAGGCTCCTCCCGCTCGCCGCCGACGTCGGGCTGGCCGCGCACGAAGCGATGATGGGTGGGGCAGCGGTGCTGCTCGAAGGGGCGCAGGGATCGCTGCTCGACATCGATCACGGCACCTATCCGTTCGTGACGTCGAGCAACACTACCTCCGGTGGCGCGGCGATCGGAGCCGGTATCTCGCCGATGGCGCTCGACGCCGCGCTCGGCGTCGTGAAGGCGTACACCACGCGCGTCGGTAACGGGCCGCTTCCGACGGAGCTGGAGGGAGAGCTGCAGGAAACGGTGCGCACCCTTGGCAACGAGTTCGGCGCCACGACCGGCCGCGCGCGGCGCTGCGGCTGGTTCGACTCGGTCGTGGTGCGCTACGCGGTCCGGATCAACGGGCTGACCGATCTCGCGGTGACCAAGCTCGATGTGCTCGACACGCTCGACAAGCTCGCAGTCTGCACCGGATACGTCATAGACGGGGAGTTGCACACCGAGTTTCCCGGTGATCTCACCGCGCTCGAATCCGCCGAGCCGCAGTACGAGTGGCTCGAAGGATGGCGCGCCGATACGTCGCACTCGCGCTCGCTCGACGATCTGCCCAGCCAGGCACGCCGGTACCTCGATCGCATCGAAGAGCTCGTGACGGCGCCGATCACTTACGTCAGCGTCGGAACACGGCGCGATCAAATCATAGGATTGGAAGACGCGTGACGACCTCACCGAAAGCGGCGCCCGAAGTCATGGAGAAGCTCGTGTCCCTCTGCAAGCGGCGCGGCTTCATCTTTCAGTCGTCCGAGATATACGGCGGGGCGGGATCCGTCTGGGACTACGGTCCGCTGGGTGTCGAGCTCAAGCGGAATATCAAGGAGCTGTGGTGGAACGCCATGGTTCGCGCCCGCGACGACATCGAAGGGCTCGACGCGGCGATCCTGATGCACCCGCGAGTGTGGGAGGCGAGCGGTCATGTGGCAGGCTTCGTGGATCCGCTCGTGGATTGCAAGAACTGCAAAAAGCGCTTTCGCGCCGATGACCCCAGGATCAAGGGGACGCCGGGCGCGCCCGACGGACAGTGCCCTGCTTGCGGGATGAAGGGCACGTTGAGCGAGCCGCGCCAGTTCAACCTCATGTTCAAGACGTTCATGGGGCCCGTGGAAGACAGCGCTTCGGTGGCGTATCTACGGCCCGAGACCGCGCAGGGCATCTACGTGAATTTCCTGAATGTCCAGCAATCCACGCGGCAGAAAGTGCCGTTCGGCATCGCGCAGATCGGCAAGGCGTTCCGCAACGAGATCACGCCGGGGAACTTCATTTTCCGGACGCGCGAGTTCGAGCAGATGGAGATGCAGTTTTTTGTGGAGCCCGACGACGCGCCGAAGTGGTTCGACTACTGGAAGGCCGAGCGCATGAGCTGGCACCGGTCACTCGGAATCGATCAGGCGCGACTGTCGTATCACGAACATTCCGGCGCGGAGCTGGCTCACTACGCCAAGGCAGCTTTCGACATCCAGTTCGATTTCGGCGGAACGCTGGGATCGCAGGAGATCGAGGGCATCCATAATCGCGGCGATTTCGATCTGACCCAGCATCAGGCATTCTCCGGCAAGAAGCTGGAGTACTTCGATCAGCCCAACAACAAGCGCTTCCTGCCGTGGGTGATCGAGACCTCCGTGGGCGCCGACCGCACGACTCTGGCCGTGCTCACGAATGCATACCGCGAAGAGAGCGTGGCCGGCGAGGACGAGGGACGCACGGTGCTCGCGCTGTCGCCGCTGATCGCGCCGATCAAGGCGGGGGTGTTCCCCCTGGTGAAGAAGGACGGCATGCCGGAGATGGCGCAGAAGCTCTCCGCCGAGTTGCGGGCTGCGTTCCCCGTCTTCTACGACGATAGCGGAGCGATCGGCCGGCGGTACAGGAGGCAGGACGAAGTCGGAACGCCGTTCTGCGTCACAGTGGACGGCGAGTCGCTCGCTGAGGGAACGGTGACCATTCGCGACCGCGACACCCTCCAGCAGATACGTCTCCCCGCCGAGCAGGTTCGCGCGCACATCAGCGAGCGCATCGCGCGGTGACCGCGCTCACCCTCGAACGGCTACGCCGGGAGGGTCAGGCGTTCAGCGAAGAGATCTCGAGGGAAGGGTACCTCGCGCACGCCGGCCACCAGCCGACTGCCGACCTACAGCCGATTTACGACCGGCACTCCGCCATACTCGGCGAAGGCGCGCTGGACTTCACGCTCGATCTGTTTCGCTCTTCGGCCGCGGCGTCCGAGGAGCGCCGGTCCGCGAGGTACCTGCTCGAGTGGCAGATCGAGACGCAGGCCGCGCGCGACGTCGTGACGCTCGATGAGCGCGAAGTCGCGTGGGAGAGCGCAGCGGTCATAGACGTGGCAGGGACACGGCGGATCCCTTACCAGCGGGCGTCCATCGAAATCGCCAATACCAGGCACAGGGCCGAGCGCCTCGCGATAGACGACGCGCGCGCGCTCACGGCCGAGGCGGATCATGCACCGCTCCGGCTCGAGCGGGTTCAGCGGGAGAAGGGGTACATAGAGGAGCTCGAGATCGCGACGACTTACATCGAGACCTTCGAGGCGGTCACGGGAATCTCCCTGCCTGGACTCGGGGCGCAGTGCGCCGATTTCATTGCGACCACGCAGGCCATGTGGGACGACACGCTCCCGTATTTTTTGCGGCGCACGCTGCACATCACCCCCGGCGAAGCGACCCGCGCGGACGCGCTCGCCCTGTTCCGGGGAAAGGAGTTCGACGCGGCGTTCCCCGCGGGCGATCTCGAGCCTTCCATTCGCAGAAATGCGGCGGAGCTCGGAATTGATCCGTTCGCGGGCGGGCGAATTACATTCGATCTCGCAGAGCGCGAGGGAAAGGACTCGCGCGCTTTCTGTGCGCCCGTGCGCGTTCCCGAGGAGGTTTACCTCGTGCTCAGACCGCATGGCGGAGTGACCGATTACACCACGCTGCTGCACGAGCTTGGCCACGCCCTGCATTTCGCGTACGCCGACCCGCACTATCCCTTCGAGTACCGCTGGCTAGGCGACAATTCGGTGACCGAAGGCTACGCGATGCTGTTTGACCATCTCATGCAGGACCGTCGCTGGCTGTTGCGGTACACGGGACTCGGCAAAAACAACATGGGCGAGTTCGTGCGGCTGGCCGCGTTCGAAGAGCTCCATTTCCTCCGGCGATACTGCGCGAAGCTTCTGTACGAGCTGGACGTTTATGGCGGCAGAACGACTTGGGAGGCACTCCCTGATCTGTACGTGGAAACCCTTTCGACCGCCACGGGTTTCAGATATCGGAGCGCCGACGCGTTCATCGACCTCGACCCCCGGTTCTATTCTTCGCGATATCTGCGTGCGTGGCAGCTTCAATCCATTCTGGCCCATTCGCTCGTCAGCCGGTTCGACGAGGACTGGTTCCGCAACCCCGCGGCGGGGCCATGGATCGTCGAGAACCTGCTGGCCGAAGGACAGCGCGAGACTGCGACGGAGCTTGCCCTCCGCGCATCCGGTGCGGAGCTGTCCTTCGACCCGCTTGTGCGCGCCATCGAGCGCGGGTTGACCGCCTGACGATGCTGACAACCGGACGCGCTCAGAAGAGCCTGGTGATCATTCGCGACATCCTCCACGCGTCACTCAACGCCACGGAACCGGGCGAGCTGCTCCATTTTGCCCTCGAGCGCGTGAGCCCGGCGGTGGACGCGAGCTTCGCGTCGATTTACCTGATCGACGGCGCATCCGAAGTCATGCGGTTGGCCGCGGCGTATAACTGGCCAGAGCGGTTTCGCCCTGTGCTCGGCGACGTCCGCGTCAGGATGCCGTTCGGACCCAGCGGGCAAGCGGCCAGCGAACGACGCGTGGTGCGCGTAGAGGACGTATTCGCGGATCCGGAGCTCGAGGATTGGCAGGAGGTCGCGACCGAGCTCGGGTTCCGCGCGATCATCGCCCTCCCGCTCGTGGCAAATTCCAACGTCCTCGGAGTGCTTACGTTTTACTTCAGTGACCGGTCCCGCATCGCAGAGGAGTCGCTCGACCTGATGGAAATCGCCGCCGATCAGATCGCTGCCGCCGCCGAGAAGACATTGCTTTCGGCAGCTTTGCGACGCGCGGAGTCCGCGCTCGCGGACGCCGGGTCGGATCGGGAGCGCGCCGCCGAAACGCAGCCCACGCCGAAGGAGCAATGACCACCGCGGCGCGTGCGGTGACTTCCGGCGACGAGCGTCGGGACGCGCTGCTAGGCGGAGTCGCGGCTCTGCGCAGGGAAGTGGCCAAGTCGATAGTCGGGCAGGAGGAGGTGCTCGACGAGATTCTGATGGCTGTTCTCGCCGGTGGGCACGCTCTTCTCGTCGGCGTGCCCGGACTGGCCAAAACTCTGATGATCAGATCCATCGCGAGCGCGATGCATCTCGAGTTCCGCCGCATCCAGTTCACGCCGGACCTCGTGCCGTCCGACATCACCGGCACGGAGCTGATGGAGGAAGACCAGGCGACTCATGCGCGGGCATTCCGGTTCGCGCGGGGACCCGTTTTCGCCAACATCGTGCTCGCGGATGAGATCAACCGGGCGCCGCCGCGGACGCAGGCCGCTCTGCTGGAGGCGATGCAGGAACATCACGTCACGGCTGGCGGCACCACGATGGCGCTGCCAGAGCCGTTTTTCGTGCTAGCCACGCAGAATCCGATCGAGCAGGAAGGCACGTATCCGCTACCCGAGGCGCAGCTCGACAGGTTCCTGTTCGACATCCGTGTCGGCTACCCCGACGAGGCCGTGGAGCTGTCGATCCTGAAGGCGACGACGGGCGCCATCGGCGAGACGCCCGATGCGGTTCTTACCGGGGAAGAGCTTTTGGAGCTGCAGGGACTCGTGCGCGGAGTTCCGGCGAGCGAGCCGCTGCTGCGGTACGCCGCCGCGCTCACCCGCGCGACGCGTCCCGGCAACGCGAAACCGGATTCTCTGGTGGCGAAGTACGTGCGGTGGGGGGCGGGACCGCGCGCTGGTCAGGCTCTGGTGCTGGGCGCCAAGGCACACGCGCTCATGGCCGGGCGCCACGCCGCGTCGCCCGCGGACATCCGGCGCATCGCGCACCCCGTACTGCGGCACCGGATCCTGACGAACTTCGCGGCGGAAGCGGAGGGCGTGACCGCCGAAAGCATCATCGATGATCTCCTGCGAACCGTGGAAGCGCCAAAGAGCGACATCCGCATCTAGCCGTGGCCGCAGCCGAGGTGCTTTCCTACGGCGAGATCCTGGACCAGGTGCGGACGTTACGGTGGCCGGCGCGCGCTGCCGTCTCCGCCGTTCTTCCGGGTAGACATCTCTCGCATCGCCACGGAACGTCGGCGGAGTTCACGGAGTACCGTCCGTACAGGCAGGGCGATCCGTTGCAGCGAATCGACTGGAAGCTCTTCGCCCGCACGGATCGGGCATACATCAGACTATCGAACGATCATGCCGTATTGCCCACGGCGCTCGTTGTGGACGCCAGCGCTTCCATGGCATTCCCCCAGGGCAGCAACGACAAGTACGCGCGCGCGTGCAGTCTCGCGACGGGGCTCGCCTCGATCGCGTTCAATAGCGGCGACCCCGTCGGAGTAATCGTAATTTCCGGAGCCGGCGTCCGATCCTTCCCGCCGCGCAGCAGGGCAGGCGTCGTGCCCGAGATCGCGAGGACGCTCGCGGCGGCGGTGCCGGCGGGCACGGTGAGAATCGCGGACGCGCTGACCGCCGCCGCGCGCTTCGCGCAGCGCGTAATCCTCGTATCCGACATGCTCGGTGATCTGGAGGCGACGCTGGCTGTCGCCAGGGCGGAGCGGGGGCGAGCCGGCGAGCTGTACGCGGTACACGTCATCGGCGCGGAAGAGCTCGACCCGCCACATCTGGCACGCGTCGAGGACCCCGAAGACACGACGCTTCGGCGAACGCTGTCTGATTCGTCGCATGCCGAATACCAACGACGGTTCGGGGCCTGGCGCGCCGCGGTCGCTTCGAGCTGGCGCGCGGCCGGCGTCACCTACCATGAATCGATAACCGGAAGCCCGCTGTTGACGGATCTCCGGCGGATCGTCGCCAAGCCCCGGTGATGCACACGTGTTGAGCTTCGCCGCGCCGGGATATCTCGCGGCCGCACTCGCGGCGGCGGCCGGGCTGATAGCAGCGCACTTCATCGTGAGACGACAGCCGCGGGCGCTGATGCTGCCGACCGCGCGGTTCGTCCCGGACGCGCCGGTTCTCACCACCGGATGGGCGCGCGTCCCCGCGGATCTTCTGGTCCTCGCGCTTCGCGTGCTGTGTATCATGCTCGCGGGCCTAGCGCTGGCCGGGCCGTTTGTGCGGGGAAGGGGAGAGGGGACCGCACGGGTGATTCTGGCTGATCGCTCGCGCGCGGTCGGCGACAGCGGCGAGGTCAGCGACAGCGCCGCCGCGATTCGCGCGTCGGGAGATGTCGTGATCGGGTACGGACCGGGCGCGTTGGAAGAATCCTCGGGAATGGCGGCCGGACCCGCACCGATTCCGAAGCTCGACCAGCGCGGGTCGCTGTCGGCGGGACTCGTCGCGGCGGTTCGCGCGGCGTCGCGTTACCGTGATCGCGCGGACTCGGTCGAGCTTGTGATCGTATCGTCGTTCGCGGCGGAGGAAATCGACGCGGCTACCGCTCGCTTGCGACGGGAATGGCCGGGGCGCGCCAGACTCGTGACCGTGTCGGCGCCGGCTGTAACGCGCGGGGAGCGTCTTCCAGCGATCGAGGCCGGCGCGGGCGATCCGCTGGCGGTTGCGCTCGCCATCGCGCGGCCGGTGGGTCATGCGGATGTGCGAATCGTTCGCCGGGAGCTGTCGGAGCTGGATTCGATCTGGGTTGCCGGAGCCTCCGG
Organism: Gemmatimonadaceae bacterium; assembly: GCA_013817305.1. GTDB lineage: Bacteria > Gemmatimonadota > Gemmatimonadetes > Gemmatimonadales > Gemmatimonadaceae > JACDCY01. The sequence continues at coordinate 11,646 of JACDCY010000061.1, forward strand.
ACGCGTGCTCGTGCACTGGCCCGTACGTGATGCGCCGTCCGGGTTTATCGCCCGACGAGAGCCGGGATCCATTGGCGGCTTCGCGACCCGCGGAGTCACGGTAGTCGCTCCGTTTCAACGTCGTTGGCAGCATGTGCTCGCGCTCGGGAGCATGCCGGTTGCCTGGTGGATTGACGGAGAAGTTGCGGGCTCGGAGATCGCGCTCGGGCCCGGGTGCGTGAGATCCGTCGCCGTTCCCGTGGCCTCCGGCGGCGATTTCGCGCTCCGCCCCGACCTACACGCGGCGCTCCGCGAGCTGGTTCAACCGTGCGGTGGCGCTCGTGCGTTGCAACGCGCGCCGGCGGCGTCCCTCGCCAGGCTGGCGAGCTCCGGCGCACTCGCTACTCCGGGCATGTTCGCGCCGCCCGACCGTGATACCGCGACGCTGGCGAAGTGGCTCCTGGTCGCGGCGCTGATCTCCGCGCTGCTGGAGTTGGTCGTGCGCGGCGGAAAGAAGGTTTCCGGATGACAGCACGTCAGGGGATCATTCGAGCGCGCACCTACCTTGCGCTCTCGGTCGCCGTCGCGGCGGCTGGATGGGGCGCTGCTGCCGCGTTGGCCACGGGCGTTCTGCTGGTGCTCGCCGGCCGTGCGACAGGCGCGGAATTGCCCGCCAGTCTTTCGCCGCTTCCGGTGCTCGCCGGGGTTCTTTTCGCCGGATTTGTGGTTTTCCGCGCGTGGCCCGGTCGCTCGCTGCAGCGTGTCGCGCTCTGGGTCGAGGAGCACGAACCGGCCCTGGCGTTCGCGCTGGTAACGGCGAGCGATCCGTCAGTGCAGCCATCGGCTTCGCTCGAGCGCGCGGCCGCGTTCAACCTGCGCGTGCTGCGCCGTCCGCTTTCGAGAATGCTCCTCGGTGCGGGTGCGGCGGTCGCGCTGACCGCGGCCGCGGCGTGGGCCCTCACCGGCCCGGGTGGCACGCGGGACATGCTTGCAGGCCGCGCACTGGAGAGTTCGTCGGCGGGCGCCGGTGAGTCGATCGATCCCCTGAAGGGGATCCGCGCGGCGATCGCCCCGCCGGAGTACGCACGGATTCGCGCGACCACCATCGACGAGCCGTCCACGATCACCGCGCTGCGGGGAAGCCGGATCACCGTCACCGGACGCGGTTCAGACGTAGAGGCGTTTCTGGGCGATGGCGCGATACGGGTGTCGACCGGTCGTCGTTGGGGCGTC
>JACDCY010000155.1 GCA_013817305.1 Gemmatimonadaceae bacterium
CGATCGTGCCCAGGCAGTTGCCGTGCACCAGCCGCATCTCCGTCGAAGCCATGCGAAGCGTGACGTACTCGCCTTCCTTGGCCACGACCTGAAGCGACGTGCCCGCCGAGCGCGCCATCTGGCCGCCCCGGCCGGGAAGGAGCTCGACGTTGTGCACGTCGGTGCCGAGCGGAACCTCGCGCAACGGCAGCGCGTTCCCGATGCGGATGTCCGAGCCAGGCCCGGATACGACCTTGTCGCCCACGGACAGCCCGCGCGGGTGCAGGATGTAGCGCTTCTCGCCGTCCTCGTACGAGACCAGGGCGATGCGCGCCGAGCGGTTTGGATCGTACTCGATGTGCTCGACCGTCGCGATCAGGCCATGCCTGTTCCGCTTGAAGTCGATCTTCCGGTACATCCGCTTGTGCCCGCCACCGCGACGACGCATCGAGATGTGCCCGTGGTTGTCGCGCCCGCCACTCTTCTTGAGCGGCTCCAGCAGCGACTTCTCAGGCTCGCTCCGCGTGATCTCCTTGAAATCGGGGACCGAGCGGAAGCGTGAGCTCTTGGTTACAGGCTTGAACTGACGAACGGGCATCGCTTAACCCTCGAAGATTTCGATCGTGTCACCCTCTTGGAGCGTCACGATTGCTTTTTTCCAATGCGGGCGGCGGCCCGTGGCCGTGCCGACGCGCCGCGACTTGCCGCGGCGATTCGATGTCCAGACCCCGGTGACCTTCACGCCGAAAAGCGATTCGATCGCGGTTCTGATCGCGTTCTTGTTGGCACCTGAAGCCACCTCGAACGTGTACTCGCCGCGGGCCTGGTAGGCCGCGGAGCTCTTCTCGGTGACAACCGGACGCACGATGGTACGGTGAATTGTAGACATCGCTTATCTCCCCTTCTTCTTCGGTGCGGACTTCCTGGCCGCCGACTTCTTCGGCGCCGTCTTCTTCGCGGTCTTGCCGCCGGCGGCCGAAGCCGTGGCGCGCTTGGCCGGCGACCGTGCGGCCTTGGCCGCCTTGCCGCCGCTGCTCTTCTCGGCGCTCTTCCGCGCGGCAGGCGCCTTCTTCTTGGCGGCCTTCCGCGGCGCCGTGTCCGCGGACTTCGCCTTCGCAGCCGGCTTCTTTGCCGTCTTTCTCACCTGCGCGGTCTGATCGTCCGAGGCTTCCAGCTTGCCACCCAGCGCGGACGACTCGATCACGACCACATCCGACCAGAGGATGTGGTACGTCGAGACGTCGCTGTACGGCAGCACGTGCGCCCACGGGATGTTGCGGCCGCTCAAGTACACGTTCGGCTTGGCGCCGTCCGTGAGCAGCAGGACCTTGCTGCCGTCGACGCCGAGCGAGACCAGCAGGTCGCGCATGCGGTTCGTCTTCGGCGAGTCGAAGTCGAGTGGCTCGATGACGACGATCGCGTTCTCGCGGGCGCGCGCATTGAGCGCGCTCTTGCGGGCGAGCGCGCGCACCTGGCGCGGCACGTACTCGGCGTAGCTGCGGGGCGTCGGTCCGAAGACCGTGCCGCCGCCTACGAACGTCGGAGCGCGCCGCGAGCCTGCGCGCGCGCGTCCTGTGCCCTTCTGCTTCCACGGCTTCTGATTGCCGCCGATGACGAAGCCGCGCGTCTTGGTCGCGGCGTTCCCCTGCCGGCGGTTGGCGAGATACGCCTTAACCGCCTGGTGCATTACCGGCATGTTGACCGTGCCGTCGAACAGATCGCCGGGGAGCGTCACCTGCTGCTGGGCTTTGCCCGCGGCCGTGTAGCTCGTGGCGCTGAATTTCGTGGACTCTGACATTGCGATCAGCCTTGCTTGCGGACCATGACGATCCCGTTCGTGGGACCGGCGACGGAGCCGCGGATGTAGATGAGGTTGCGCTCGGCGTCGATCTTCTCGACGCGAAGATGCGTTTGCGTGTGACGCTCGGCGCCGTATTGGCCCGGCATCTTCTTTCCCTTGATTACGCGCGACGGGTTGGTACCCGGTCCGATGGATCCGGGCCGGCGGTGCTTGGTGTTACCGTGCGTGTTGGGTCCGCCGGCAAAGTTGTAGCGCTTGACCACGCCCTGAAAGCCGCGGCCTTTGCTCGTGCCCGTGACCTTGACCTGATCGCCGGGCGCGAACAGCGCGACCGTGATCGTATCGCCGACGTTGTACGTCGGAATCTCGGCGTTCTTGCCCTGCGCGTCGTCGATACGGAACGAGCGCAGCACTTTCGGCGCTGTCTGCAGATTCGCCTTCGCGGCGTGGCCGACAACCGCTTTGTTCGCGCGGCGCCCGCGGGGCGTGTGCTCACGGCCCTTCGACTCACGCGCGAGACGCTGCTCGCCGAAGCCGAGCTGGACGGAAGCGAATCCGACCTTCTCCTTGTCGGTGACCTGGACTACCGGGTTCGGCGTGGCCTCGACGACGGTCACGGGCACCTGCTGCCCCTGCTCGTTGAAGATGTGCGTCATGCCGATTTTACGACCGATGATTCCAATCATTACCAGCTACTCCACTTTGATTTCGACGTCCACACCGGCCGGCAGATCCAGCTTCGTCAGCGCGTCAACCGTCTGCGCCTTCGAATCGAGGATGTCGATCACGCGCTTGTGCGTCTTCAGCTCGAACTGCTCCCGCGACTTCTTGTCCACGTGCGGCGAGCGAAGCACCGTCCACCGCTGCGTCTTCGTGGGCAGCGGAATCGGGCCCGACACGGACGCGCCCGTCTTCTCGGCGGTGCGCACGATGTCGGCGGCAGCCGTGTCGATGACAGCGTGATCGAAAGCTTTTAGACGAATGCGAATGCGACCTGCCATTTGAAGCTCCAGTATTTGGGCTCTGTCCTGAAAACCCGTAGTTCCGTTTAGCTGGTAGCTGTCAGCTTCAAGCTGGCAGCTATCAGCTTTTGTCCCTATTTAATGATCTTCGTTACGACACCGGCGCCCACGGTACGGCCGCCTTCTCTGATCGCGAACCGGAGACCCTCGTCCATCGCGATCGGCGTGATCAGCTCGATCGTCATCTGCACGTTGTCCCCGGGCATCACCATCTCCATCCCCTCAGGAAGCT
>JACDCY010000156.1 GCA_013817305.1 Gemmatimonadaceae bacterium
TGAGCGCGGGCAGCACGAGCATGAGTAGCACGAGGGTGAGGGGGAGCGCGCGGCGGATGTCGATGTGTTTCATTATTTGTCGCCTTCTTGTCCTTGTTGTTAGTGTAGCTACCACACGACTTTGCCCGACACGCCGAACGACAGGGGGTCTTTTCCCCAGTTCTTGCCGACCCATAGGTCCACCTGCCAGCGCCCCGTGGGGTCACGGTGGGCAACGACGAGGTTCGTGCCGGCGTCTGAGGTGACTTCGAGCGACGCGCCCGACTGGCCCGGCGCGAGCTCACCCAGGCTGCGATGCACGATCGCTTTCAGTTGTGACGCGACAGGGCCAGGCGCCATCGGCGGCAGCGGCCCCTTGTGGTACACGACGCCGTCAGTCATTACGTCAACCGTCCGATCAGCAGTGTATCGACGCACGGGCCGATCTCGATAGTTCCGCCGGCGTTGATGGTTCGGTCCCGCTCGCGCAGCTCATACGGGCCAGTGTCGGCACCGTGGTAGAGATCGAAGCGCACCGGCCACCGCGCGCGCAGGGTGCAGCCGGCCGTGACTCGCAACACCTGCGTCTGGAACCGCCCACCGTTGACACCGCTCGTGGTGCGCAGCGAGCCGCGCTCATGCACCGGCTTGTCACTCAGCGAACCCTCGACCGTGATGAACGGGTTGCCCTCCCAGTGCCAATTGAACGCCGAGAACTGCGGCGTATCCGGCGCCAGGATGCGCGCACCGTCGAACACGACGTCCGCTCCCGGCTCAGACGCGATCAACTCGTCGCTGTTGTAGCCGATGCCGGCGTTCGGATGGTAGCAGTAGCTCGCCCCGCGCGCGAGCCAGGTGAACGTCGCCGCCGCACGCAGCCGCCCTTCGTGGTCCTCAGCCGCCACAGACGAGCCCGGCCCGATCGGCTCGCTGTTGACGAACGGATAGCCCATCAGGCACGCCTCCCACGGCTGCCGGATGGGCCGGTATTCGCCGTCGTGCTTCCCGAGGTCGCGGTCGAAGTGGGGGAACGCCAGGTCTACGCCCTGCGCCATCAGCGCGCGGTAGTTCTCCTCCGTCCAGTTCGTCGCGGAGTGCGGGTCGCCCCACGGCGCACCGCAGCCGACGAGCACCTGCGGCAGCTCCGCTTTGATGATGCGCGCGATCTCAACCATCTGTTCGGCCGTCCAGGGGCCGTTGTATTGCGTGTGGCCGGGCTCGTTGCAGACTTCGATCGCTTCGAGCATGTGCGTAATCCCGCGCAGGTCGCGGGCCATCGCGCGCGCGTGCTCGCGGCGCTCCGGCATGGCCATCGGGCGCGACGGGTTGCTGTGGGACGGCAGGACGTTCAGGTCCGCGAACATGGTGAACCGGGTGCGCAGCCCAAGGCCGTAGCTGGTTTGGATGGTGGCGCGTGTCAGTTCGGCCAGATCGGGCCGGCGGGCGTCGATCTCACGGCCCGGCCAGCCAACCATGCCCAGGATGCGGTGAGCCGTGGCGCCACGCGAGCGCATCTCGCGGCAGTTCTCCACGTAGCGCGCGTTGTCGTGCTCGTAGAGGCGCAGGGCCGACATATCGGTGTAGTCGCAGGACAGGAACGGGCCATCGTCATCGACGTAGCCGTGGTTTTCGAGCCGGACACCGCCCGGGCGGGATGCCTGTATCTCACGCGCCAGGTGGACGTTGTGCCGACCGGGTGGCAAGTCCGCGACCGTGCCAACAAAGCCCGCGGCAGTAATGGCGTAGTGGTCGGGGCCGCTGACGGCGAAGTGGGTATGACCTTCGCCGCTGGTGGTGCGCTCCTCGCCGTTGCTCATACGGGTGATGCCCGCGCCGGGAATGCCGGCTGACTTGGCGTCTTTCACCCAGACGTGCAGGTCGTAGAGATCCGGCGTTGGTTCGGGCTCCGGTTCCGGTTCAGGGACCGGCGGTTCAGGCTCGACGGGCGCACCCGCCAGCGTGAGCGTCAGCGTGCCCGAGAGCGTGAACACGCCCGGCACAATCTGGTTGATAGGAACCTTCCAGACCGTTGGCACTGGCACTGGCGCCGGTTCGACAGGTTCGACGGGTTCAACAGGTTCGACGGGTTCAACAGGTTCGACGGCTGCCGGCTTTACCCATGCCTCGACCAGTTGGGGACGCCAGGTGCCGGCAGCCGTCCGCAGACCGTATCCGTCCAGCACGCCGGACCCAAGGCCATCGTTCAGTTGGTAGAGGATGCCAATCTCGACACCTCGTACCGCCCAGAAGTCCCGCTCGAACCGCAGCGCGTGCCCCTGCCGTGCCATCGGCTTCCACTCCGCCCGGCTGTAGCCGGTCTCGGTGAGCGCCAGCGGCCGGTTGCCGACGATCTGGCGGAGCGCCTCGAACTCCTCCTCGCGCGTGAGTCCGTCGTGGCCTTGCGTATATGAGCCAGTTTCCGGGTAGCGGTGGAAGCTACACCCCACGGACACAGGCAACATGTGCCACGGCAGACGCTTGAGCCAGCCAAGCCCGCGCGTGTTCAAATTCGATACAGCACCAAGGAAGAGTCGCTGCGCGCTGCCGGCGCAATAATCCACAGCACTCAGACTCGTCCAATGCCACTGATCGGCAGAGCCGCCGAAGTCCCGGTCGAGAAAGTGCTTCAGGTCCGGCTCGTTGCCGACTTCGATCATCGCCTCACGCGGTAACGCGCGCATTTGCTCGATCGTGGTGCAGATCACGAGCGGTGTCATGACCGCGTCCAGGATCTCGCCGGCGACGGCGGCCGGGTCGTGGCCGGCTTCTGCGCGGACGACCTCGAACCCGTGCTTGCGTATCTGGCCGAGTAATTCTGAGCCGAGCAGATCGCCGCCGAACCCCGCCTGTACACCTGGTTTCATCGCGTTTTCAACTCCTGCAGCAGCTCGAGCACTTCCTGGTCGAGTTCCTGCTGTTCCTCGCTCTTCGACGCAATACTGCCGCTGTGCTTCGTCTTGCTCACCGCCTCGAACCCCGTGCGGTCGAGCACGCTATTGATCATCGTCGCCGCCGTCGCCGGGAACTCTCGCTGCTGCACCCACCACG
>JACDCY010000157.1 GCA_013817305.1 Gemmatimonadaceae bacterium
CCAGATAGACCGCCCGGACCGATTGAGCCGAGCAAATGTCAAGCACGCGCTCCAGCAGCGCGCTGCCCACCCCCCTGCGCCTGAAACCGGCGCTCACGGCCAGATTCAGCAGCTCGGCTTCGTCGGCGGCCTGCATCATGACCGCGTATCCCGCGAGCTCCCCTTCGCGGCCTGCAGCGTCGGCGACGAGGAACGTAATCCCGCGCCGGCCGATGAACGCCTCGAACGATTCCCTTGGCCACGGATCGCTCAGGAAGCACGCGCGCTCGATCGCCTCGACGGCGGTCAAATCCGCGTCGGTCGCGGCTCTCAGAATCGCATTGCCGACAGTCACCACGCTAGCGGTCGTCCGTGGGCCGCCTCCCACTTGACCTGCGCCTCGGCGGCGCGCCCATAGTCGGGCTCCCACGCTGCGAGATCCACCGGGCCGGCGTCGAGGACGGTCTGCAGCAGCAGCGCCGCGGCGGAAGCGGTGGGCTCGCCGTCCAGCCGGGCAGCTCCCGCCTCGCGCGCCGCATCTGCGAGCGAAGACTGCATGAGGATTCGCACCGGGCCAGCGGCCGAAACAGCTCCGTCGCTCGCGACGTCGAACACGGCCGCGAACGCTTCGCCGCGCATCGCCTCGAGCCACGTCACGTATCGGCCGGCCTTTCCTGCCATTCCCGAGGACGCCACGATCAAAGCCAGCGACGACACCGCATACAGGGGGATTCCGCGAGCGTGACAAACGCCCTTCGCGATCGATGCCGCTATGCGAAGACTCGTGAAGCTCCCCGGGCCAGCCCCGCATACAACCCGGTCCAACTCGTTCACCCCGCCTGCAAGCGCCGTGAGGCAATCGGCGACCGCCGGCATGAGACGCTCCTGTTCGCGCCCGCGCATCTCGACATCCCTCGCCGCCATGATCTCTTCGCCGCGGAGGAGGGCTACGCTGCCCCGGTACGTCGACGCCTCGATCGCGAGTGTGAATCCGTCAGCTGGTGAGATCATTCCGGTGACACCAGGTCAACCCGCAAGCAGGATGCGACGCGTGGGGTCGCCGGGCTCGTACTCCAGCGCGATCGGCACGTGCGGCGGGAGACGCTCTCCAGCCCGCTCGGGCCACTCGATGATTACCAGGCCGTTGCCACTCACGATCTCGTCCCATCCAATGTTCGTGAGCTGCTTTTCGCTCTCGAGCCGGTACAGATCGATGTGGTACACGACCGAGCGCGGAGAGAGATATTCCTGCACCAGGGCATAGGTGGGGCTGGTCACCGCGTCCGATACTCCGTAACCGGCGCAGATCGCCTGAGCGAGGGTCGTTTTCCCGGCTCCAAGGTCACCGCTCAACGTTACGACCAGCGGCGCGACAGCGGCCTGCCCGAAACGAATTCCCCACTGACGCAACTCATCTTCGTCGAGTACCAGCCGGCTGTCGGCGGCGAGCGCCGGAACGAGCGGCCTGGTCATCCGGCGACCTTGATGCCGGCGAGCGAGCCGCGCGATTTGACGGTCTTCCCGTCGGAATGGGCGCGGATCTCGAACAGCTCGTCACGAATGCGGGCGGCAGTCTCGAAATCCAGCGCGGACGCCGCAGCCTTCATGTCGGCTTCGAGCTGCCTGACCATCGCCTCGACGTCCTGCTTGCTCCCATATCTGCCCGTTCCCGCTTCGGCGACGCGACGCGTCGCGCGGTCTTCCTCGCGGGCATCGCTTCCCTCCCGCGCGTCGGCCACGCGCGTGCTGAAGCGGACCTGATCGACGCTCTTGATCACGCCGAGCGGCGTGATGCCGTGCTCGATGTTGTGCGCCTGTTGCGTAGCGCGTCTGCGTCCCGTCTCGTCGAGGGCGCGCTGCATGGATCCGGTTATCCTGTCCGCGTAGAAAATCGCGCGGCCGTTCACGTGCCTCGCGGCGCGCCCGACCGTCTGGATGAGCGACCGCTCACTTCGCAGAAACCCCTCCTGGTCGGCGTCGAGGATCGCGACGAGCGACACCTCCGGGAGATCCAGTCCTTCGCGCAGAAGGTTGATTCCGACGAGAACGTCGAAGTCGCCCAGCCGCAGCCCGCGCACGATCTCCATCCGCTCGATCGCATCGATGTCGGAGTGCATGTAGCGGACGCGCACGCCCATCTGCTGGAGATAATCGGTGAGATCCTCGGACATGCGCTTTGTGAGGGTCGTGACCAGCACTCGCTCGCCGCGGCGCTCGCGAATGCGAATCTCGTTGAGCAGGTCGTCCACCTGGCCCCGCACCGGCCGGATGTCGATCTCCGGGTCCACGAGTCCCGTTGGGCGGATGATCTGCTCGACCACGACTCCCTCCGACAGCCGGAGCTCGATGTCGCCGGGCGTCGCCGACACGTTGAGAGCCCGCGGGGTGAGGGCGAGAAACTCGTCGAACATCAGCGGCCTGTTGTCGAGCGCGCTGGGCAACCTGAAGCCGTACTCGACGAGCGTCAGCTTGCGCGCGCGGTCGCCGTTGAACATGCCGGATATCTGCGACAGCGTGACGTGCGACTCGTCCACGACGACCAGGAAGTCGTCCGGGAAATAATCGAACAGACAGGCGGGCCGCTCGCCCGCGGACCGGTCGGCGAGATGCCTCGAGTAGTTCTCGATGCCCGCGCACGTGCCGATCTCCAGCATCATCTCGATGTCGAAGTTCGTGCGCGACTCGAGTCGCTGGGCCTCCAGCAGCTTGCCGGTCGCTTTGAGCTCGGCAAGCCTGTCGGCCAGCTCGGCGCGGATCGTTGCGACCGCGCGCTCGATCGTGGGGCGCGAGGTGACGAAGTGCTTCGCGGGATAGATCGCAGTCTTGTGGAGCGAGCTGATCGACGCCCCCGTCAGCGGATCGATCTTGCTGATGCGCTCGACCTCGTCGCCGAACATCTCGATGCGGACGCCCTGCTCTTCGTACGCGGGGAATATCTCAACGGTATCTCCGCGCACGCGGAAGAACCCTCGATCGAATACGACGTCGTTGCGCGAGTACTGGATCTTCACCAGCGACCGGAGAATGT
>JACDCY010000158.1 GCA_013817305.1 Gemmatimonadaceae bacterium
GAGCCGGAGCCGGAGCCGGAGCCCAATCTGGCCGCCGAGGCCAGGGCCAAGTTGGAAGCGGAGATCAGCGAGCGGACCGCGTTGATCCATGCGGAATGGGACGCCGCCGGTCGCACGCGCCGCCGCACTCCCTGGCCGCCCGTGGGCCCGCTCGCCAAGCGGTACACGCGGCGGCCCCGGCCCCGGGGCATCGAGTCGATGGCCGCGATCCGCAACGACTGGCGGGCCGCTACCCGCCGCTGGCTCGCCCGCGTCGAGGAGAGGAGGGCCGCGTCATGATGAACTCCGTACCCCGCGACTTGGCCGATTCCCTCCGCCGCGACGCGCTCAAGCTCGGCTGCTTCGCTGAGGCCATCGAGTTTCACGGCGCTCGGCCGGATCAGGTCAACCCGCTTCGCCAAGTCGCACGCCGCATCCGGTCACTGGTCGCGGCGGGCGAGGTCGCCGTGGCCCTCCACTTCGCGGAATGCAACTCCGGCCTGATCGACCTTGCGTATGGGGTGCCCGTCGACCACCGATGCGAGGGCAAGTGAACATGACCACCACGTCCACGCGGGGAGTAACTGACATGAGCACCCGAGTCATCAGCGTCCGAGGCCGCAAGCCCGCCGAGCTGGCGGCCGATCCCGATTTCGTCTACGTCGGCCGGGCGATGCCGAGGATCGGATGGAAGGGCTCCCCGTGGGGGAATCCATTCAAGGTCCACACCGCCAAGATGTCGTCATTCGATGACAAGATGGTCAGCGTCTCGTGGTTCCGAGAAACCTCGAAATCGCTGTCGGAACTGGAACCCACGGCAAAGGCCGTCGAATTGCATCGGCTCTGGTTGCTGTCGCAGCCCGACTACCTCGCCAATCTCTACAGGATTCGGGGGAAGACTCTCGGCTGTTGGTGCGGCTCGTGGGAGCCGGGTCAGCCGGAGCCCCGCTGTCATGCCGTGACCCTTGCCAAACTGGCCGACGCTTCACTGGCCCACGCAGGGAGCAACTGACATGGGCTCCGAGATTCCCGACCCTCGCATCACGACCGATGCCCAGGCCATCGCCACGCTTCGCAACGCCGGCCGTCACGCGGCGGCGATCATGGATGAGTCCGATGACATCCACATCGCCGGTGCCGCCCAGATGATCTTGTATCAGGCCGGATGGATCATCGATTACCTGGAACAACGGCGCGACCCGAGCCCGAAGGGCGGTGCGGCCGACCGCTTCAACAACACGGGGAGCAACTGACCCATGAAGACTTTCGATCTTGTCGAATACCTTCGCGACCAGATTGAATTCTCCAGGCGGACCTTCGGGCCCGGCCCGCGAACCACGGGTGTGCTCGACCACATCCGGAAGGAGATCGACGAAGTCTCCGCCGACCCGACCGACTTGGAGGAGTGGATCGACATCGTGATCCTCGCGTTCGACGGCGCGTGGCGGGCCACTGGCGCGAGCCCCGAGGAGATCGTCGCCACCCTGTCGTACAAGCAGGCGGAGAACGAACTCCGCAACTGGCCCGACTGGCGTACGGCCGACCCGGGACAGGCGATCGAGCACGTGCGAGAGGGGGACAACTGATGGGCCTCTCCCGCCGCCAGATGGCCAAGCTCGGGATCGACCCCGACGTGATCGCGGAGGTCTGTCGGCCGGCGCGGTCGCGTGGCGACCGGCCCCGGCTGCATGTCGCCCGGCTGGCCGCTCCGGTGGCGGGAGAGCGGCCGGGCGACGCGGTGGCGGAGGGGGTCATCCTCGGGCGTGCCGTGCCGTGGAAAGCCTACACGGTCGGCGGCGGTCGGCCCCGCGACGGAGTGGCCGTCCGGGCGTGGGAGGCGGCCGTGGGGGCGCAGGCGATGGCCCACCGCCGCCACCCGCTTCCCGTCGGCTTTCCGGTGGCGTGGGGGGCTCGGTTCCATCTGGCGAAGCGGGCGAGCATGCCCGACCTGACCAACCTGGAGAAAGCCTTCGAGGATGGCCTCAACGGCGTGGTGTGGGTCGATGACGGCCAGGTGGTGAGGAAGCTCGGGACCAGCGTCGTCGCGTGCGCGGCGGGCCAGGACCGGGTTGAGTACCGAGTGGAGATCGCCTGATGCCCGCCCTCGTGATCCGATTCGTCGACTGGCGGTCGACCACCGTCCCCGTGCCCGCCGCCGTGGGGGTTCTCCTGGACGACGCCACCCGTGGCCAGGTGTGGCACGCGGGTGAGGCCCGGTGGGTCGACCCGCCGCTCCGCGTCAACGCCGCGTGGCTGGTCCCGCTCCGGCCCTACGCCACCGCCGGGGCCCTCCGATCCACCTATCGCGGTGAGGTTCCCCCCGCCGCGCTCGCCGACGTGCCGGTGGGCGCGATCACGGCCACTGTCTACGACCTCGCGAATACTTCGGGATCGCTCGACGAGGCCACCATCTTCCGCTACGGAGTCGAGCGATCATGACGGACCACGACCTCCGCAACCTCGCGATCCGGGCCGCCGGCCTGAGCGGAGTGAGCGGCCCGGCGAACCCGGCGTTGTGCGAACCGCTGGCCCGCGAGGTGATCCGCCGGATCGACGAGGAGCATGACCCGAGCAAAGATGAGCGGATCAAGATCCTCGAATGGGAACTGAAACGGTCCAAGGCGTATGTCCGCGAATACCAGGAAATCTATCGCACCTTGACCGACGCCGCGATCGCGATATCCAAGCGAGGCGGCTGCGCCATCCCGACCGACATCCAGTGCGATCAGGTCATCGAAAATCTCGCGGACCTCAACGTCATTCCGTTTTTCCGCGTCAAAAAGCTGGCGGCGGCCCGCACGGCAATCCGCCTCGCACTGATCCCCCCCGCCGACCAGCCCAAGGAGTCCTGATATGCCCGACTTCCCCGTCTACTCCCTGCCCGCCGACCCCGACGACGCACTCGGGGCCGACATGCTCACGTTCCACCCCGCGCCGCTCGTCGAGGTCACGCGCCAGCCCGAGCCGCCGGCCGTCGATACCCGTGCCGACGAGGCGGGGAACTACCTCAACCCGGAATCCGTCG
>JACDCY010000062.1 GCA_013817305.1 Gemmatimonadaceae bacterium
TGACGCTTCGACGTACTTAGCTTTTTCCAGGAGGTACGTCCTGATCCCGCCGGTGGTCTCGCCGAAGAATTCGGTAATGTCCAGCACGCCCGTCTTCGCGTGCGGTCTGAGCACAGGCGGAAGAACGACGGTCCGGAGATCCGTCGCGGCCGGTGGCTTTGACGGAAACAGGATTTGCTCGAGCGTGGCGGACGTCACGGAGCTCGTCGAAGCCGGCAGAGGCGTGCCGGCCATCAGATCGCGATTACTAACGCTCCCGTGAGAATCGCGATCGCCTGTCCGATAACGACATCACCCGGGTAATGCACGCCGAGGAAAACGCGCGATGCGCCGACCGCGAGCGCCAGCGCGAGCAGCGGGGCTGCCCACGCCGGGAACGTCATGGCATAAACCACCGCGACGGACATGGCTGCGGCGGCGTGTCCCGAAGGACAGGAGAACCGGTCCGGCTCGTCGATGAAGGTGGAGCATCCGATCCCGCTCGACGGTCGCGGGCGTCCGAGGCTCCGCTTCATGATCTGCACGGCAAAATGCGAGACGCCGAGCGTCACCAGCGCATTGAACGCGGCGAGCTGGAGGAGGTCGTGCCCGAACGCGAGGGGCACGAGCGAGGCGGTGACCGTGACCTGCACGCCGCCGAGATGCGTTATGCTCCGCCAGAACCTCTGGACCGCGTGCGTAGCCGCGGGGCCGATGGCCCAGCGGATAAAGAGGGCGCGGTCGCGCCGATCGAGCCTGTTGAGGAGGGAGCGTTCTGTTTCCACGCAGCAAACATAGGGTGAAAAACACTTTTTAGCGACGGTGTTACCGTACCGGTACGCGGGCACGGGTTTCGCCCTACTCGCAAGACCTTCACTGGACGGCGAGGACACGTGGCGCTGGCGAGTAGCGATCGGGCAACGGGACCGCCGGAACTCCCCGTATTGAAGCGCCGGCTGAAGCTGGGCGGGTGGCAGCTTCTGGGCGTTGGCGTGCTGGTCCTGATTCCAGTCCTTTCGATGTTCAAGGTGTTCGGGGCCGGCCAGGCGTCCGTCACCGGACAGGCGGGGGCCATAAGGATCGACGTCGACTATCCCTCGCGCATTCGTCACGGCAGCACCGAGACGGTGACCGCCCTCGTCACGAACCTCGGCGCCTCGGCGATGGATACGATGACGGTCGTCTTCGACTCGGGCTACGTGGGCAGGGTGCTGGAGCCGCGGTTCGTGCCGTCAGCGAGTCGCGCGTTCGAAGTCGATCTGATCGGGGTCGCGCCGAAGGAGACGCGCAAGGTACAGCTCGGGTTCAACGCGGAAGACTACGGGCGCCATGCCGGGTCCGTCTCGGCGCGGCACGCGGGCGATACGGCGCGCGCCGCCATCGCGACCTTCGTCTTTCCGTGAGGCCTTAGCCTTGGCGACCGTCGCACGCATGGCCTTCATATTCGTGTTTCTCTTGCTCGCGCTTCGCGTCATGGGCAAGCGCGAGCTGAGCAAAATGTCAGCCTTCGAGCTCGTGATGCTGCTACTGATCCCGGAACTTTTCGCACAAGCGGCGATCGGAGACGACCTATCGATGACCACTGCCGTGATCGCGACGGCGACCCTGCTGACGCTCGTGCTGGCGACATCGATCGCCAGCCACCTGTCGTCACGCGCCCACAAGCTTATCAACGGCACGCCGACGGTTCTTGTGCGATCGGGCCGGTACATCGAGGAGAACATGAACCGCGAGCGGATTGGCCCCGACGAGCTCGCTGCCGAGATGCACAAGGCGGGGTACGTGAGGCTCGATCAGATCAAATGGGCGATCCTCGAGGACGACGGAAAAATCTCGCTGGTTCCGATGGAAGGCGAGGACATGCCTCAATCGCAAGATGACGACGCCGACCCCGCCTGAGCGCACTGTCCCGTAGCTTCCGGCCTCTGGTATATTGGCAGTGCGTCAGACCCGGTAGCTCAGTTGGTAGAGCAGCGGCCTTTTAAGCCGTAGGTCCTGGGTTCGAGTCCCAGCCGGGTCATGAAGTGCCATGGCGTAGCCGCCAGCGAGACCATCTCAAACCGGACCGCGTGGTTGCCCTCCACCTCTGAAACTCAATCGCCTCGGTCGAAGAAGCAGGATCGGAGTGTCTTCGATGAGTTCGTGCACGGGGAATCAGCGGGGGGCATCGTACTCTTTGCCTTCACCGCTCTGGCCCTGGCCTGGGCCAATTCGCCGTGGAGCGATAGCTACTTCGCGCTTTGGCACAGCACGATATCGATCGGGTACGGGGAATCCGCCCTAACCATGACCATCCATCACTGGATCAACGATGGATTGATGGTCGTATTCTTCCTCCTGGTTGGATTGGAGATAAAGCGTGAGTTCCGCGTGGGGGAGTTGGCATCCAGGCGGTTGGCCGCGCTGCCGATTGCGGCTGCAATCGGTGGGATGGTTCTCCCTGCCGCGCTCTACTTCGCCCTCAATGCCGGAACCGAGGGATCAAGGGGCTGGGCCATACCGATGGCCACCGACATAGCGTTCGCCCTCGGCGTGATCGCTCTTCTGGGTGCGCGCGCCCCTGCTGGATTGAAAGTGTTCGTAGCCGCCCTGGCCATTGTCGATGACATCGGGGCAATCCTTGTGATCGCGTTGTTCTATACCGCGAGCATCTCCCAGACCGCCGTTGCGGCGGCCATCGGAACAGCCCTCGTACTGTTCGGGTGTAAAAAGGCCGGTGTCCGAAATCCCGTTCCATACGCAGTCCTGGGCGTAGTCCTTTGGCTGGCGTTTCTCAGTTCGGGAATTCATGCGACAGTAGCGGGCGTTCTGCTTGCCCTGCTGATCCCCGCGACCACGCGCATCGACGAAGACGAGTTCTTGTTGGACGCGAGGGAATCGCTAATGGAGTTCCAGGGCGCCAGCTCCCCTACTGCGCGGTCCGTGCTGTCAAATACAGGACAGCAGGAAGCGCTCCGGCTGCTCGAAGTTGCGGTAGACAAAGTGCAATCGCCGCTACTGAAAATGGAGCACTCTCTTCACGGGCCGGTCTCGTTCGTGATTCTTCCGCTCTTCGTGCTCGCGAACGCGGGAGTACAGCTGAACTCTGCGATGTTCTCGACGCTGTCGTGGCGTGTCGTTGTCGGCATTATGCTCGGCCTCATCGTTGGAAAGGTTATCGGCGTAACGGGGGCGTCCCTCGCAGCTGTTCGAGTGGGGTGGGCATCGCTACCGGCGACCGTGCGCGGGCGCGACATCTTCGGTGCGAGCTGGGTAACGGGTATCGGTTTTACAATGTCGCTCTTCATCGCGAATCTCGCTTTTGGCGAGGGTCCCTTGCTGGACTCCGCAAAAATTGCGGTCATCTTCGCGTCGTTGATCGCGGGCGTGGCCGGATGGTTTTTCCTGCACAAGTCGGCGGCTTCATCACCCGTTGGCGACTCCGCGGACGCGAACGGGCCGGGTGCCGGATTGACGTAGCTTTCCGCACCGCGAGCACCATGGTGGCCCGTCCTGCCCGACGGACGGCAAGCCTGCTACCTTGTGGCCGTGATTGAACAGACAGATTCGGGAAAGTGGAGCGCTCTCTTTTTTCTCGGCAGCGCCGAGTTGCTCGGCATGTCTCTGTGGTTCTCCGCCAGCGCAGTGTCGCCCCAGCTGGCAGAGCGGTGGGGCCTGAGCGGAAGTGAGGCAGGCTGGCTCACCACCGTAGTCCAACTCGGCTTCGTGGCCGGGACGGCGGTCTCCGCGACACTGAATCTCGCCGACATCGTAAAGTCGCGGACGTTGTTCGCGCTGTCCGCGCTCGCTGGAGCCGCAGTAAACGCGGCGATTCTAACCGCCGACGGATATCAGTCCGCGCTCGCCCTGCGATTTCTCACGGGCTTCTGTCTGGCGGGTGTGTATCCGCCGGCGATGAAGATGATCGCGACCTGGTTCCGAGCGCAGCGCGGGCTCGCGATCGGCACGATCGTCGGCGCGCTCACCGTGGGCAAAGCCACACCGTATCTCGTCCACGCGATTCCCGACACAGGTCCGACACCGGTGGTGCTTGTTGCATCGGCGTGCGCCACGTTGGCTGCGGTACTCGTCTGGGCGGGGTATAGAGACGGTCCCCACGCATTCCCCTCGCGCCCTTTCTCGTGGGGGCTGGTCGGCTCGGTCGTGCGTGTGCGCGAATGGCGACTCGCCACCGCCAGCTACCTAGGCCACATGTTCGAGCTGTACGCGGTCTGGACCTGGATCCCAGCGTTCCTCGCGGCGAGCGTGCTCGCGCGCGACCCGGAGTCGACCGCGCCGGTCACGTTCCTATCGTTTCTCGCCATCGCGATCGGCGGAGCGGGGTGCGTCTGGGGTGGACTGTTCGCCGACAGGGAAGGGCGGGAGAAGCTCGTTACCATCTCGCTCGCCGCGAGCGGAGCGAGCTGCGTGCTGAGCGGGTTGCTCTTCGGCACGTCGCTTTGGCTGCTCGCACCGTTCGCGCTGGCGTGGGGGTTCTTCGTGATCGCCGACAGCGCGCAGTTCAGCACGCTCGTAACCGAGTCGGTGCCAGCGCATGCCGTGGGCACGGCTCTCACGATGCAGACGTCGCTGGGGTTCCTGCTCACGATGTTGCCGATGCAGCTCGTGCCCGTATTCGCCGAGTGGGTGGGGTGGAGGTGGTCGCTCGTGTTCCTTGCGCTCGGGCCTGTCGCCGGGATTGTAGCGATACGGCGGCTTAAAACTGCAACTGCAACAGAGAACTGATAAGCTGCCGGCTACCCGCTAACCGCTAACCGCTAACCGCTAACCGCTAACCGCTAACCGCTAACCGCTACCCGCTAACCGCTTCCAGCTGCCTACGAGTCTAACCGTTGATGCGGACGTCAGGTCACAATGGTTGGCAGCACGTAGCTGGAAGCGGTCAGCGGTTAGCGGTTAGCTTATCCGTTGTCAGTTGTAGTTCTTTTTCGCGGCAGCCTCGGGCGGTGCCGCCGGCCCGATCCCATCCGGATCGTGATGCTTCTTGTGCGTGAGCAGGCGATAATACGCCCACGAAACGAGCCCGAGTACGAACGTCCAGCTCAGCGCCATGAAGATGATCGCGCCTGTCGTCATACCGTAGTCCTCCCTGATTGATCGACTTCCACGAAGCCCGCGCGGTCGTCGTACTTGTTTCTCTTCCACGCGATCCGCACGAGGAACGCGAATATTACAGCAAACCCGACGATGATGAGCCTCGCGCCCGTGACGTACGGGTGCATCTCAGGCGTGAGCACGCCGCCGCCGGCTGCCTTCTCGTTGGTCAGGATCGGAATCGCATCCTGGAAGCCCCACCAGCCGAGGATGAAGAGCAGGTAAACCGGCGTGACGTATGTCATCACGAACTTGAATATCTTCGGAATCTGGATGTCGGCGCCCTGGTGGATCGACGCCCACGCGTTCTCGGGCTTGAACACCCACATGAACAGCACGGTCTCCGTGACGGCGAGAAGCACGAGGCCGAACGTCCCCGCCCAGTAATCCCACTCGTCGAGGAAGCCGTATTCCAGCCAGAAGATGTTCATCAGCCCGAACAGCAGCGCGACCAGCCCGAACGACCATGCCACGATTTCGCGCTTGAAGCCGAACTCCTCGCGGAAGAACGCCACGATCGGCGTGAGCATCGCCACCGACGACGTGATGCCCGCGAAGAACAGCAGCGCGAACCACATGAAGCCGAGGACGTTTCCGAGCGGAAGCTGCTGGAACACGACCGGCATCGTCGCGAATCCGAGGTTGAACGAGCCGGACTGCGCCACGGCCATCGCGCCGGTGACGCCGAAGAACACCACCGCCGCCGGGATCGCGATCGTTCCACCGAGTATGACTTCCGCCGTCTCGTTCGTGGCGGCGGTCGCGATTCCGTTCAATGCGATG
Source organism: Gemmatimonadaceae bacterium (assembly GCA_013817305.1). Classification (GTDB taxonomy): domain Bacteria; phylum Gemmatimonadota; class Gemmatimonadetes; order Gemmatimonadales; family Gemmatimonadaceae; genus JACDCY01. The sequence continues at coordinate 5,857 of JACDCY010000062.1, forward strand.
TCGTCCTTCTTGGACAAGTACGACGCGTACGCCTGCAACGATCCCATTCCGACCGACAGCGTAAAAAAGATCTGGCCCGCGGAGGCGAGCCACACGCCGGGCTCGTCGAGCCGCGAGAAGTCAGGATTATAGATGAACTGCAATCCCTGCCACGCGGTCTCTCCGCCCGGTCCCGGCGGGAGGAACAGGACCACGACCGCGAGGATCACCGCGAACACAAAGAGGATCGGCATTCCGATTCGCGCGAGCTTCTCGATGCCGCCGGAGATTCCGCGCGACAGCACCCAGATGTTGATCGCGAGCGTCACGAGGAAGAAACCGAGCGCGGTCATGTGGCTGCTGCCCGGCGCAATTCCCTGGTACGTCTGGAGATAGCCCACCATCGCTTCCTGCGTGGTGTTGCCCCAGTAATCCTTGGTGATCGAGAAGTACGAGAACGCGAGGGTCCAGCTCTCGATGTACGTGTAGTAGATCATTACCGTCAGCGGGATAATCATCCCGATGACGCCCAGGTACTTGGCGGCGGGATGCTTCCATATCGCGGCGAACATCCCCGGGAGGTGCCCCTTTCGGAACCGGCCGCCGTTCCGTCCGACGCCCCACTCGATCCACATCAGCGGGATGCCAAGCAGCAGCAGCGCGATGAAGTAGGTGATCATGAAGGAGCCGCCGCCATTTACCGCGGCTTGGCGCGGGAAGCGAAGGAAGTTGCCGAGTCCGACGGCGTTGCCCGCCATGGCGAGGATCAACCCTATGCGGGATCCCCACGCCTCGTGGGAAGTCGAGCCCTGCGATTTATCGTCGCTCAAAGTGAAGCCTCTATCGGTGGGTGGCCGGTGATGAAAGCCCGCGGACAGGAAATAAGCGCGCTAGCCAGGGCGCCGGAAGGGGACGGAAAGCTATTACCGGCTGGAACGGCCCCCTCGTTTTTCCACGAGCTCTATCTCTCCGAGCACCATGGTTTTGTCGATAGCCTTCGCCATGTCGTAGATCGTTATCAACGCCACGGACACCGCGACGATCGCTTCCATCTCGACGCCCGTGCGCGCCACCGTTCTTGCCATTCCCTCGGCGCGCACTCCCGGCAGGGCGTCGTCCAGCTCGAGCGACACGTCGACGTCGGTAAGCGGAAGCGAATGGCAGAGCGGGATGAGCTCGGCGGTCCTTTTCGCCGCCTGCACGCCGGCGACGCGCGCCACGCCCAGGACGTCGCCCTTCGGCGTTTGATTTCCGCGAATCGCAGCGACGGTTTGCGGTAGCATGCGAATCAAGCCGCGCGCGCGAGCCATACGGTCGGTCTCGGGCTTCGCCGTCACGTCGACCATTCGCGCCCGGCCGGTCTCATCGACGTGGCTCAACCTGGAGTCCGTCGGCTTCGGTTCGGTCACGAAAGATGCTCGCTGAGGTCCATTACCAGCTTGGCTGTGACGAGCTGGGGATTCACGTTTCCCGAAGCACGCTCCTTCGCCACTTCGACCAGGTCCGTGGCGCCCGCGAGACGCGCGGCGCGGAGACGATCGCCGCGGCTCACCGCTTCGCGGGTTCGTTCCGAGAGCAACACGGTCAGTGCATCCAGTGAATCGGTGAATGCGCCGCGCGCGTTGCTTACTCCGCGTGTCAGCGCGAGCGAAAAACGCTCGGGCGTGCGACCCGCCGCGGCGTCGAGCATCCGCCGCGCGATCGTGACCGCCTGCGCATCCTCGGATTCGTTCAGCGCGCGGCCCGGCGCCCCGTTCAGGAGGTCGGCGCGCGGCTCGGCGCGCTTCCCCTTTTTCATGTAGGCGCGTACGAGAGGATCCTGCAGAAAGTCAGTCACGTCCTTTTCGGTCAGCCGGGGGACCCGCACCGCGGCCACTCGCGAGCGAATGGTAGGCAGCAGCGCCGACGGCTCGCTCGAGGTGAGCACGAAGAACGTATCCGAGGGCGGCTCTTCCAGCAGCTTGAGCAGCGCGTTGGCGGCCTGATCGGCGCCTTCCTGCGAAACCATGCGCTCCGCGTCGCCGATGACGAAGATTTTGCGGGCGGCAAGCGCTGGCGCGATCATCGCGTCGCGCGTGAGCGATCGCACCGCGGCGATGAATATCCCTTCGCTACCGGACGGCGCCTGGTACAGCCCGCCCGCTTCGACGCGGTCGGCTATGGCCTCGCGATAATCGTCGCGCACGTCGTCGGGATCCGGGTCGCTGTCCTTGAGGCGTAGCCGCGGGAAAAACCAGTGCAGGTCGGGGTGCTGCAGGTTTTCCATGTACCGGCAGCTCTGGCACTTTCCGCAGGGCCGGTCTTCGCCCGAGCAGAGCAGCAGCTGAGCCAGCCAGAGCGCGACCCTTTGTTTCCCCACGCCCGCAGGGCCGTGCAGCAAGAGTGACGACGGCAAGCGGCCTGCTTCGGCGCTCCGAGCCAGCCGTTTGCGCAGGGACGCATGTCCGTACAGCTGGATCAGAGGCATGCGGGAATATGGCACGGTTCGTGACCCCTATGCATCTCCAAGAACAACAACGAGGAGCCAACATGCCAGGAAAGAAAGGAGCGCATGGTCCGGGAAAGTTCGATCCTACGGGGCGCGGGCATAGTCCGCGCGGCTCGTCCGTGACTGACGCGAAGAGCAATCCGGGCGACGAGCGCGTGCACGAAGAGGACAAGATCCAGCTGGCGCAGACAAAGACCGACGACAAGGAGTCGATGATCCCCAAGACTCACGAGAACCCGGCGCTCGAGGACCTTCGCCGGAAACGAGAAGAGCGAGATGGCTGATTCGCTGAAAGGCAGGAAGGTCGCGTTCCTGGCAACAGACGGTGTCGAGCAGGTGGAGCTGACGGAACCGTGGAAGACGCTCAAGGATGCGGGCGCGGACCTCTCGCTTGTTTCCGACAAGGAGGGGGAGATCCAGGGGGTCAATCACGGAGAGAAGGCCGACATGTTCCGGGTGGACCGTCTGGTCGATGAGGTCACCGCGCGCGACTTCGACGCGCTCGTGCTGCCGGGCGGAGTTCGCAGTCCGGACAAGCTCAGAGGGAACGCCGGGGCTGTCGAGTTTGTGCGCGGATTCATGGAAGCCGACAAGCCGGTCGCCGCGATCTGTCACGGACCGTGGCTGCTCGTGGAGGCCGGAGCGGTGAAGGGGCGAACGCTGACATCGTCGCCCAGCCTCAGGACGGACATCACCAACGCCGGTGGCGAATGGGTGGACAAACAGGTCGAGGTCGATCAGAAGCTGGTCACGAGCCGCAAGCCGGAAGATATTCCTGCGTTCTGCCAGAAGTTGTTGAGCATGCTGGTGACGGCCATCGACGAGCGCCGACTCGATCGCATGGGCGAGCAGAGTTTTCCTGCCAGCGACCCGCTGCCGGGTCCGAGCTCTATTCGGTGATGAGCGCGGGCTGGTCGTTCCTGTCGTGGGCGCCGGCGGCGGACACGCCGGGCGGCGTTTCGCGCGGATCGCGGGGGCTTACTGACTCGCCCAGATGCCTGCCCAGCGCTGCCAGGGCGACGTCGAGCGTAGTCGAAATGCCGAACACGTAGCGAGCCATGAACCGAAAGAACGGGTTCGAGATCCAGCCGTACTCGGTGATCGTCACGAGCGAGCCCGATGCGCTGGGCGATATCCTCTGGGTCCAGGTGCCGCCGAACGCGAGTTCGGATCTCACGGTGCGAATGGTCAGCAGTGTTGGCGCCGCGCGTGTGACGACCTCCATGGTGAGCTCGCCCTCGGTTGTTTCGTACAGCCACCGATCTTTCCCCTCGACGGCGTCGAGCCTCTGGACCCCGCGAACTCCCGGCATCCAGTCCGGCAGGCCCGGGAAATCCGTGAGCACCGCCCACAGCTCATCGACGCCGTGGGTGAATTCGGCCTCTCGCGTGGCGCGATGCTCGGGAGGAAGCTTCCAGCCAATGGCGACGACCGCGCCCATCACTGCCACGACGACCGCGGCCAGAATCGAGGTCCACTGCAAGGGTCGGGAGCTCGCTTTGTTGGGTAAAGTACTTGACCTGAAGGGGACACACCTCGTAAACTAACTGCATGTCTTCAGTCAGGCCGCTCCGAAAAGTCGCTCCGGTAGAGGAGCCTTCGCTCAATGTCCGCGCCATGGATAACCTCGCGTTCATTCGCGATACGATGGAGCGCGCGGGGACGTTCACGGCCGTGTCCGGCTGGGGAATGGTCATCGTGGGAATCGCCGCGCTGACCGCGGCGGCAATAGCAGTGAGGCAGCCGACCGAGGTTGGCTGGCTCAACACGTGGCTCGCCGCCGCCGTCCTCGCGCCGCTGATAATGATCGCGGCCATCATAAGGAAGGCGCGTGCGGCGCGGCTCCCTCTGATGTCCGGCGCCGGCAGAAAATTTCTGCTCAGCTTCTCCCCTCCGGTGATCGTCGGCGCCCTCCTGACCATCGAGCTGTACCGGCTCGGCATGTACGCCGTTCTCCCGGGCCTCTGGCTTCTCATATATGGAACCGCGGTGGTGGCCGGCGGCGCGTACTCCGTGCGGGTCGTGCCGGTCATGGGGCTCTGTTTCATGGTCGCCGGCGCAATCGCGCTTTTCACCCCTCCGACGATGAACGACTTTCTCATGGCCGCGGCATTCGGCGGTCTGCACATCGCGTTCGGCATTCCCATCGCGCGGAGGCACGGTGGCTAAACACAGTGTGGCTCGCCAGGACCGGGGCAACGCGGAGTCAGCCAAGTTGCGGTCCGTCCGCGGCCGCGCAATTGGACCCGACACGGGGGAATTCGATCGGCTGATTCACGAGCGCGCGCGCCTTGGCATCGTGAGCGCGCTGGCGGTGAATGAGAAGCTGACCTTCAACGACCTCAAGAAGCTGCTCAAGATCACCGACGGCAACCTCAGCGTGCACGCCCGCAAGCTGGAAGACGCCGAATACGTGAGCTGCACGAAATCGTTCGAGGGGCGCGTGCCCCGGACCGAGTATCGTCTCACCACTCCGGGAAGGCGCGCGCTCGAGCGCTACCTCGACCACATGGAAGCCCTCATCCACGCGACCCGTGACCACATATAGGCGGATGGGCCTGACGGGCAAATCGGTCGGAGCGCGTCCCGTCGCTGCGGCCGTTCGCGCGAGCGGGCCCCACGACGAAGGGCCACCCGGCGTTCACGTCGCCGTTATCATGGATGGCAACGGTCGTTGGGCGGTTGCGCGCGGCAGCAGCCGCCCGGCGGGTCACATCGAGGGCGCGCGCACGGCAAGGCGAATCGTTGAAGCGGCGCCGCAGTGCGGCATCCGTGTCCTGACCTTGTACGCCTTTTCCGCCGACAACTGGAACCGGCCGCAGCGCGAAGTGATGATGTTGATGCGGCTGTTCAGACGGTATCTGCTGTCCGAAGTGGATCGATGCATCGCCAACGGCGTGCGCCTCACTGTCATCGGCAGGCGTGACAGAATTCCGGGCGAAGTGCGCAAGGCGATCGAGTCGGCCGAAGCCGCGACCGGCGACGGCAGGACGCTCGATCTCAGGATCGCCGTGGATTATTCAGCCCGTGATTCAATTCTGCGCGCGGCCCGGCGAGCGGACAGCGACCACCTCTCGAGGGAGCAGTTTATGCGACTGCTCGGAGAGGTCGAGCACGATCGTGGCCCCTCGCGCGAGGTGGACCTCCTTATCCGCACTGGCGGCGAGCAGCGGCTGAGCGACTTCCTGCTGTGGGAGTGCGCATACGCGGAGCTGTACTTCTCGGAGATACTCTGGCCCGATTTCTCCGCGAAGGATCTCCACGCGGCTGTGTCCGAGTTCCACGCCCGGGAACGGCGGTTCGGCGGAGTTCCGGCCGCGGCAGCGGGGTAGCGCCGCGGGCCCCGAGCGTTACCCAGCCGGAATCCAAGTTTGGAGTGCACCAGTTTCGAGTCGACCAGTTCCGAGTTCACTTCCTACCGGCCACTCGTTACTGGCGCACTCCAGACTTGGATCCTCCCTCGGAATGCCAGGAGCCACCCCGCAGCCTTAACGTCTGCGCGCCGCGCCAGTCTAAGAATGCGACCCCACGCACCGTGACGGGTCCATTCTCAATTGGATTTGGAGGCAGTATGAATCGGATTCGTATAGCGGCCGCAGCGGTCGCGATGCTGGTCGGCGCCGCAACCGTCGCAAGCGCGCAGAACCCGGCACAGCAGGGAGAGGCTCGCAAGGCCCAGCGCGGCCAGCACGGGAAGATGGGCGATCTCAACCTCTCGGACGCGCAGCACCAGCAGATCAAGGACATCCACGCGAAGTACCGTGTCCAGTTCCAGCAGCTAAGAGAGCGCTCGCGCCCTGACATGGAAGCGGCACGCACGGCTCGCCAGTCCGGCGACACGGCCGCGGCCCGCGCCGCGCTCGCTCGCGTTCGGGCCAACCAGGGCACGGCGGTAGCTGCGCTGCGCCAGCAGGAGCAGGCGGAAGTTCGTGCGGTTCTCACCGCCGAGCAGCGCACGAAGTTCGATGCGCGGCAGGCGCAGATGCGGGAGCGCAAGGCGCAGCACGATTCCACACATGGAAAGCGGGGCGCGCGAGGAACGCAGGGTCAGGGACGCCGGCCCAATCGCGGCGGCGCGCGGCCCGAGCGCACACGCGGACGCAACTAGCACGAGGGCATTGCGACAAGACCGGGATCCGAAAGGGTCCCGGTTTTTTTGTAACTGACGCTATTTTGAAGCTGTGGAAAACCTCGGCGCCACCGAGCTCGCTGGAATAATCGGGCTCATCGGATTGGTCGTGGTGATCGCCGCCGCGCTCTCCGGACCCATGGATCGGGT
>JACDCY010000159.1 GCA_013817305.1 Gemmatimonadaceae bacterium
GGTCTGGCGCACGGTCTCCTCTTGGCTCAGCCGGGGTCAACGCCCCCGGCTACAACGCATCGCCCGGAATAAAGAAATCGACCCATTCCTCTCACGCCGACGATCACACGCGGCAATGATTTGTGATGGGGAGCCCGCGTCGGGACGAGTGTTTCCGGCGCAGTTCTTGGTTTGCGTCGGGCGAGCTTTGCGAGGATGCGCGATGCAAGCTTCCGCGCTCGCGCTACTTTGCACCCACCACGGCGAGGCCTAACGAGTCGAGGATGAAGAAGTCGAACCTGGCTCTCGTGATCGCCGCCATCGCCGGAGGCGCGCTGAGCTTCTTCGCCATGCGAGCGTTCTCGCCCGGGGAGGCCGCGCCCGCGACGACGCCCGCAGAACATGCGGGTCAGCCAGTCGCCCCTCTTCCTTCTAACGAAGGTGCGCTCGAAGAAGCTATCCGCTTTTACCGCGCGCGCGTGACGCGCGATCCCGAAGACACCCGCTCTCAAAACGCGCTCGCCGGGCATTACCTGCAGCGCGTGCGCGAGACGGGTAACGAGGATGACCTCCCGCTCGCGCTCGCAGCGGCGCGCGCCTCGCTCGCCGCCGTGCCGGCGGAGCAAAACTTCGGCGGCCTGACCGCACTGGCGCATGCCGAGTTCGCCAATCATGACTTCGCCGCGGCGCGCGCGCACGCCCTTCAGTTGGTCGCGTTGCGTCCAGATAGAAGGGACTCCTACGCGGCGCTCGGCGATGCTTGTCTGGAGCTCGGCGATTACGAGGGCGCCGCCGACGCCTTCGCCCAAATGGCGGGGCGCGGCGGCAAGGATATCGGGACGGAAACCAGGCTGGCACGCTGGGCGATGCTGCGTGGGCAGACGCAGGAGGCGCGACAGCATTTCCTCACCGCGCTCGCACTCCTCCGCGATCTGCCGCAACCGCCCCGCGAGCCCGTCGCATGGTGTCACTGGCAATTAGGCGAAACCGCTTTCGCGATCGGCGCGTACGCGGCGGCGGAGAGTCACTACCAGGACGCGCTCATCGTCGCGCCCGACTCCTTTCGCGCGCTCGGATCGATGGGCCGCCTGCGCGCAGCGCACGGTGATCTTCCCGCCGCGATCCTGCTCTACGAACAGGCCTCGCGCCTCGCTCCGTCGGTCGATTTCATGGGCGCGCTGGGCGATCTCTACCGCCTCTCCGGGCGCGAGAAAGAGGCGGCGGCCCGGTATGAATTAGCGGAGCAGCTCGGCGAGCATTCGCGCAAGGTGCACGGCACGCCCCATGACCGCGCGCTGGCCAACTTCTACGCCAATCACGACCTGAAGCCTGAAGAAGCTTACGCCCTCGCCCGCGGCGAATACGACGCCGGCCGGCGCGACATTTACGGCGCTGACGCCCTCGCCTGGACGGCCTTGAAATCAGGGCGAATTGCGGAAGCGCAGACCGCGATCATAGAAGCACTGCGTCTTGGCACGCAGGACGCGCGGTTGCTTTATCATGCCGGCATGATCGCGCGCGTGGCGGGCGACATGCCGGCGGCAGTGGATTTCCTCCGACCCGCACTCACCCTCAATCCTCACTTCGATCCGCTGCAAAGCGCCATCGCGCGGAAGGCAGTTGTAGCCGGGGGCGTTGACCCCGGCCGGTCGGGCGCGCGGCCAAATCTCAATAAGCCGGGGTCAGCGCCCCCGGCTACAACTCCGCCCAAATGATTTCCGGTAAGTGGTTGTTTTGTGCGGCGCTGTTGTCAGTCGTCATCTCTGCTCGCGCGCATGACTTGCCGTTGAGTTATGTCGATTTGCGTCTGAGCGGCGAAGGCATTGAAGTGAGCGTGGAGTCTTCGGCGAAGAATTTCTCGCGTGAGCTGGGCGACTTCGACGAACCGACGTTGCTAGCCAATCCGCCCGCGGATCGCCTGCTGACCGTGGTGACGGCGGGCCTGACGATCAATTCCGCGGGCGACACGCTCGCGCCGGAGCTGCGCGCGGTCGAGCCGCTCCCGGGTCGCAGGGACATCAGGCTGCATCTCCATTTTCCGCGCAAGACGATGGGAGACGCGATCCAGGTGCGCGGCGCATTGTTCCCGGCCGATCCGCGTCACAAGACCTTCCTCAATATCTACGAAGGCGAAGCGCTGAAATATCAGGGCATCTTCGACAGGACCACGACGCTGATCGAGTACTGCCGCAACGAGCGGCAGAGCATCGTCGCAGTCGCGCGCCGATTTTTGCTCGAAGGCATCCATCACATCTTCATCGGACCCGATCACATCCTTTTCATCGTCGGTTTGCTCCTGCTCGGGGGATCGCTCGGGCATCTGCTCAAGATCATCACCGCCTTCACTATCGCGCACAGCGTCACGCTCGTCCTCGCGACCCTCAACATCCTGAACCCGCCCGCGCGCGTCATCGAGCCGATCATCGCGCTGAGCATCGTCTTCGTCGGCGCACACGCCTTGCTGCATCGCGGCGAAAAGCGCGATTGGCGGCTGCTCTTCGCCTTCGGCTTCGGATTCATCCACGGCTTCGGGTTCGCGAATGTGTTGCGCGATATGGCCCTGCCGCGGACGGCGCTCGGCTGGTCTCTCTTTTCCTTCAACGTCGGAGTCGAGATCGGCCAGGCCTGCATCGTTCTCGCGGTCGCGCCGGCGCTCGCGCTTCTCTATCGGCGGAACGCGGCGCTCGCTGAGCGAGTGGTCGCGGCGGCTGCGTTTTGCGTCGTCTTCGCGGGCTCGTTCTGGTTCGCCCAGCGTTTATTTCCGTGAATCCGTTCCGCTCAATCTCGTCTTGCTCACGCCCGCACCCTCGATAGGTTTTTCCCCACGACCATTTTCGCTCGCGAGTCCGATATGATAGAGGCGCGAACTGATGCAGACTCCAGATGTAAACGGAAATGGCAAGGCCGGTAAATTCGGCGATTTCGTCGAAGAAAATTTTGCCTCGGCCTACCGCTTTGCGTTTTGCCTGAGTCTGGCGCACGACCGGGCGACGCG
>JACDCY010000160.1 GCA_013817305.1 Gemmatimonadaceae bacterium
ACCGTGGCTTCGCGCCGCCTCGCGTGAAGGATGGTCTCGTTTATCCGGATCCCACGCTGAGCGGAGCCGACCAGGTTCCGCAGCTGCAGACGCTCAGCCTCGATGCGGAACGCAGTCTCAACTACGAGCTCGGTACGCGACTCACGCCGCGCTCCTTCCTTTCGCTCGAGGCTACCGCGTTCTACCTCGACTTCACGAATCAGATCATCGAGCCGTCGCTCTCGGCGGGCAGCGCGGCTGATGTCGCGCTTGCCAATCAGGGTGCGACGCGGCACCGCGGCCTCGAGGCCGCGCTATCGCTCGACATTGCGAAGGCGCTCGGTCGGCCGTTCGGCCTCATCGCTCGCGTCGCGGGGACGCGCACCACCGCTGAATTCTCAAAGGATCGTTTTCTGAGAGCCGGCGGCGACACCGTGAACGTGCGCGGGAATCGGCTGCCGTACTCGCCAGCCCTGACAGCGAGCGCTTCGCTCACGCTCGATCATCCCTCGGGACTGTTGCTGCGACTGGACGGGCTGCACGTCGGCGAGCAGTTCGCCGACAACTTCGAGACCCGCGCTGGTTCCGCCAACGGTCGGGTTGGATTGATCCCCGCGCACAGGGTGATCGATCTTGCGGCGCGCTACCGCCTGCCCAGGGTTACGTCCCTGTCGGTATCGGCTTCGGTCAAGAACCTCCGGGACAGCAAGCACATCGCATCTCGCCGGCCCGAAGGGATCAAACCGGGGCTACGCCGCACAGCGTTCGCCGGACTCGAATGGCGGTTGTGACCTAAGTAACGGTCGGAGCCAGCGCCACTTCCTTGTAGTCACGCACGAGGTTGTCGAACACCGAGATCCAGGATCGCTCGCTGGCGATGCGCGAGGCTTTCGCGGCCAGCCGCGAGCGTTCGGCGGAATTCCCCGCTAGTCTAAGAATCTCGGCCGCGAGCGCCGCGTCGTCGCCCGGCGGCGCCAAAGCCCCCGCCGACGCGCCAAGGACTTCCCGAGTGGCTCCGGCATCGGCCGCGACCACCGGAAGTCCAGACGCCATCGCCTCGAGGAGCACCTGTCCGAACGTGTCGGTCGTGGACGGGAACAGGAATAGATCGGCGGAGGCGTAGGCCTCGGCCAACGCGTCCCCGGACAGGCGCCCGGTGAAGACCGTGTCCGCCGGGGCGAGCGCACGCATCCTCTTCTCGTACGGTCCTTCGCCCACGACCACGAACCGAATGGACCGGTCGCCTTCCAGGCGGCGCATCGCGGCCGCCGCAACTGCCAGACCCTTCTCCGCAGCGATCCTCCCTATGTACGCGACAACGATGGTGTCGGGGCCGGCGCCAAAGCGAGTCCGCATCTCCGCGCTCCGGCGGGAGGGATTGAACCGCGACATGTCTACGCCGCGACTCCAGATCCTCGTGTTGCGGAATCCATTCTCGTCCAGCTCTTCGCGGATCGCGTCGGAAGGGCAGTAGGTACGCAGTCCGCTGTTGTGGAACCAGCGCAGAAACGACCACCCAGGAGCGCTCAGCTTTCCCAGCTTATAGAACGTCGCGTACTGGCTGAAGCTGGTGTGGTACGACGTCACCATCGGGACGCCCAGTGCCTGCGCCGCGCGCCGCGCCGCGAGCCCGACGCCGAATGGCGTCGCGACGTGCACGAGCGTTGGACGCCAGGCCGCCAGCTCACGGGCGATGTAGCCAGGCGGGGGCGCGGCCACACGCAGCTGCGGATACGCCCAGAATGGAATGCTCGGCCACCGCCGCACGTCCGCTTCCGTCGAGGGAGCGCGCGGATCGGACGTCGTAACGACGCGCGCCTCGCCGCCGCGTTCCCGCACCGCTTGCGCGAGCCGGCCGAGCGCTGCCGCCACGCCATTCATGTGCGGCGGATAGGTGTCGGTGAAGATCGCGAGGCGCAGACCTTCGGCCGATTCGCGCGGGCTCGCGTTCACTTCGCTATCCCGGCGTACACCTTGAACAAGCGGTCGAACGTTCCCTGCCAGCTGTGCTCGCGCTCTGCATGCGATCGTCCGTTGGCGCCGAGGGCGGGAAGATCCTGCTGCAGCATTGCTTTCGCTTCGTCGGCGAGACTTGCAGCGCTTCCCGTCGCGAACAGCCTGCCCCCGCCCGATCGCTCGACATGCTCCGATACCGCGCCGCGGTCACAGGACAACACGGGAATGCCTGTCGCCAGCGCTTCCACCGCGGCGAGACCGAACGTCTCGGCAGGTCCGGGCGCGATGTAAAAGTCCAGCGCGGCGACGAGGTCGGCGAGCCTGTCGCGATCCTTCTCGAAGGGAAGCCAGATAATTCGCTTCGAGCGCGCGCGCGCCTGGAGCTCCGGCCGCAGCGGGCCGTCGCCGATCATCAGCAGCGTGGCGTCGGTTAACCGCTCGACGATGCTCCACGCGTCGACCAGGACATGGAGATCCTTTTCCCGGGCGAAGCGCCCCACGTACGCCGCCACCGGGCCCTCCGGAACGGAAGCGTTGCGACGGGTCGCGGCGGCGTATTCCCGTCTGCGCGGATGGAATCGATCGAGGTCGACCCCCATCGGAACGCGGATCGTGTTCTCCACCCCGACGCGGCGCAGCTCGCTAGCCGAAAAATCGGACGCGACGAGCGTGGCGGCGAACAGGCGGTCGAGCGCGCGCAGATAGCCGTATGCCATTCCACGCGCCGCGGCCCATCCCATTCCCGTCTTGTGGTGCGGTGCGATGATGTTCGGGAAGTCGCTGTGGAAGAAGCACACGACCGGAATCCCGGTTCCTCTCGACGCCCGATTCACGATCCACGGGACGATGCCGGTGCTGCCGACCTCGATGACATCCGGGCTTTCGTGCGCAAATATCCTGGTATTGGCGCGGAGGCCGGACATGAATCTGTAGGGATGCTGCGTCGGCACGGGCTGCCCGCGGAGTCGATAGCACCGGACGCCATCGCTCTGCGTGACTGAGTCCTGCGCGCCCGGGACGACGAGCA
>JACDCY010000161.1 GCA_013817305.1 Gemmatimonadaceae bacterium
GATCGACAGCGAGCCCGACGTCCGCGCCGCGACCCTTCACCAGAGCCTCGAGCTCCCCAAGGTTCTCGGCGATCGGCTCCGGAGCGCGTGGAAAGCGGCCATCCGTCTCCATGTTGATCGACGTCACATTGCAGCCGAGGCGATCGAGCAGAGCAGGCATGATCACCGCGCCCGCACCCCTCACGCAGTCGAGTGCGACGTGGAAGCGACGGCGCCGGATCGCATCCGCGTCGAGGAACGGAATCGCCAGAATCCGCTCTATGTGGCGGGCGACCGCGTCCCGATCCTCGGTGAGCTCGCCCAGATTATCCCAGGTCGCGCGCGGAATCTCTCCGTCCAGCGTCGCGCGCATCGCCGTGCCCTGCGCAGCGTCGAGGAAGAGGCCGGAAGGCGCGATGAACTTGAGTGCGTTCCACTCGATCGGATTGTGGCTGGCAGTAATTGCCAGGCCCCCCGCAGCGTGGTGATGCTCGACCGCGAGCTGCACCGTCGGCGTAGGGACCATCCCGATGTCTACGATGTCGCAGCCCACCGACTGCAGCGCAGACACGACGACCCGGTGGAACATGGGGCCGGACACCCGGCTGTCCCGGCCTAGTACGACCTTGGCGCGGCCGGGGCTCGATCCGGCCTCCTTCGCTGCCCAAGCGCCGAACGCCGCCGCGAAGCGCGCCACGACTTCCGGCGTCAAAGCGTCACCAACGCGTCCGCGTACCCCGGACACCCCGACCATCAGTCCTTCGTGAGCCATGTCGTATGTCTGTTGAGATTGCGTCCGGGCTGCAGGAGAAAGCTAGTCGCGGCCCGTCCTTGAATCTTTAGAAGGCAGCGTGCTCTACCGCAGGCGTTACGAGGTCGAGCTCGCTCACGGTAGGGATCGTGATGACGCCGTTGTCCACGAGCGTGATAAACTCCGCGACCATCGCCGGATCGAACTGTGTGCCGCGATGCTTCTTCAACTCGTGCAAAGCAGTGGCGACGTCCATCCTGTGCCCGCGACGATAAGCCCGCCCGCTGGTCATGGCATCGAACGCGTCCGTCACGCTCGCGATGCGCGCCTCCAGGGGGATCAAGTCGCCGCCCAGCGCGTCCGGCACCCCATTGCCGTCGAACCGCTCGTGGTGGGACCGCACTATGTTCAGCGCGATCGGGGCGTCGGTCAGCAGCGGAGACAGGATCTGCCACCCGACTACCGGGTGTGTCATGATGTGCGCGTACTCCGCATCCGTGAGCGGTCCTTCCTTGTTGAGGATCGATTCCCTGACTCCGATCTTGCCGATGTCGTGCACGTTCCCGCCGAGCTCGATCTGCCGAATGGTGTCTTCGTCGAGTCCGAGGTGCCGGGCCATCAGCATCGAGAAGCGGCTGACCCTGATGGAGTGTCCGCGCGTATATGGGTCCTTCACCTCGAGCGCGTGGACGACCGCCTGCACTCCGCCCAGAAACAGCTCCTCGATCCGGCCGGCCTGGACTGCGACGCGGTCCTCCAGCTGCTGCTGGTAATTGCGGTTCTCGAGGACCAGCCGTCGCTTCTCGAGCGCCTGCGCGACGCGCGCGCGAACCTCCTCGATGTGGAATGGCTTGGTGAGGTAGTCCATCGCCCCCATCGAGAGGGCTGTGAGCGCGACCTCGACCTCCGCGACGGCCGTGATCAGAATGACCGCAATCCCGGGGTGCCGCTCGCGGATGTTGCGGAGCAGCTCCAAGCCGTCCATCTGTGGCATGCGAAGATCGCTCAGAACGAGCACGTACTCCCCCGCCGAAAGCTTCTCGAGCGCCTCGATGCCGTTCGGTGCCTCGTCGCAGTGGAATCCCTCGCCGACCATGAGACGGACGAGCACCTGCCGCAAACGTGGCTCGTCGTCCACGACGAGACAGGAGAGGCCGGCGCCGGTGACGGGACGCTCAGGCACTGAAGTGAGCTGCCCGGCGTATTTGGTTATGTTTTCGCGGCACGGCCATCCTCCATCGATCCCATGACTCGCATCTTCGACGACGACCTCGATTCAGCCTTCGCGACACGCGCGATTCATGCCGGGCAGCGGCCTGAGCCGCTGGCCGGCGCCATCATGACGCCTGTTTATCTCACATCAACTTATGTGCAGGCCGGGCTGGGCGAAAATAAGGGGTACGAATACGCCCGTGGCAAGAACCCCACTCGCGAGGCGCTCGAGCGAAACGTCGCGGCCCTGGAGGGCGCCCGTCACGGCTTCGCGTTCTCCAGCGGAATGGGATGCCTCGATTCGATCATGAAGCTCTTTTCGGCGGGCGACCATATCGTCTGCGGCGAGAGCGTGTACGGCGGCACGTTCCGGCTATTCGACAAGATCCTGACGCGAATGGGGATGTCGTTTTCCTTTGTCGACACGCGTGACCCGGACAAGGTCGCCGCGGCTGTGACGAAGGCCACGCGAGGGATTCTCGGGGAGACACCGACGAACCCGCTGATGCGTCTCACCGACATCGCGGCGGTCGCCGCGATCGCGCGGGACGCGAACGCGCTGCTGATCGTGGACAACACTTTCGCCAGCCCGTACTTCCAGCGACCGCTGGAGCTCGGCGCGAGCATCGTGTACCACTCGACAACGAAATACCTCAACGGCCATAGCGACATGATCGGCGGGATGGCGGTGACCAACGACGATTCCCTCGCCGAGCGCCTGCAATTCATCGTGAACGCCGCGGGCGCGGTCCCCGGGCCCTTCGACTGCTGGCTCGCACTACGCGGCACGAAGACGCTGCACCTGCGGATGGAGCGGCACGACAGCAACGGCCGCGCGATCGCGAAGTTTCTGGCGGAGCGTGTGGGCGAGGACAAGGTCCTGTACCCGGGGCTCCCGTCGCACCCGCAGCACGAACTCGCCAAGCGGCAGATGACCGGCTTCGGCGGGATGATCTCCGTTGAGCTTGTCACGCGCGATCGGGCCGCGGCGGTTCTCAAGAAGGTGA
>JACDCY010000162.1 GCA_013817305.1 Gemmatimonadaceae bacterium
GGGACGCGCCGCTCGCCGTCGCGGCACCGGAGGCCGTCACATTCTTTTCCACTGCCGCCGCGCTGCATCCCGTCTGGGTGCCGGCACTGTTCCAGCAGGCGCACGTGTTCGCGCACGCGCCGCCCGCGCTCTCCTAAACGCGCAGCTTCGCTGCCTCTCCTGCTCCGGTCTTCTCCGGAACGCTGAGTCTTCGCGCAGTGGCGCGTTCGCCCGCTGATCGAGCGGCGGCTTTCACCTGTTCGTGAACCGTCGCGTCTACGCCATGCGAAGAATTCAATCTTTAGGAGAACTCCACATCAAAACATCCATTTCATTCCCACTCGCGCTCTTCATCAGCACCGCGAGTCTCGCCTCGGCGCAGGACGCCGTCGCACCACCTGCCGCCGCGGCAACGGCGGAGGAAGTCGCCACGCACGAGCGCGTGGTCGTCAGCAGCACGCCGCTTGGCGGCGACCTCTTCGAGCAGACACAATCTGTCACCGTCCTCACTGGTGAAGAGCTCGAGCTCCGTCTCGAGCCGACGATCGGTGAAACGCTGAACCGTGAGCCGGGCATCAGCTCCACCTACTTCGGGCCGGGCGCGAGCCGCCCGGTGATTCGCGGTCTCGGCGAAGACCGGATTCGCGTGCTGCAAAACGGCGTCACCACGATCGACGTCTCCAACGTGAGCCCCGATCACGCTGTCAGCGCCGAACCGCTGACGATCAAAACCATCGACGTGGTCCGCGGCCCGGCGACGTTGCTCTACGGACCCAACACCGTCGGCGGCGTCGTCAACCTGATCGACAACCGCATTCCTACCGAGCCGCTCGCGCGCCCGCTCATGGGGAAGCTCGACACCCGCTTAAGCACCGCGGAAGAGCAACGCTCCGGCGCCGGACTGGTCGAGTTCCAACTGGGCCGCGTCGTGGTTCACCTCGATGGCTTCAAGCGCAAGACGGAGGACGTTTCCATTCCTGGCTTTGCCCGCTCGGAACGCCTGCGCCGGTTGCAGCCGCTCGAGGAAGGCGAACGCGAGCCACACGGCACGTTGCCGAACAGTTTCGGAGAAAGCCAGGGCGGCGCTGCGGGTGCCTCTTACATCTGGGAGGGTGGCTACGTCGGCACGGCTTATTCGATCTTTGATTCGAACTACGGCACCGTCGCGGAGCCGGACGTCACGATCGACCTCAAGCAGCATCGCTGGGACGTGCGCGGCGCGCTCAATAAGCCTTTCGCTCCAGTGAAGGCGATCAACTACAAGTGGAGCTACTCGGACTACACGCACACCGAATTCGAGGGCGCGGAAGTCGGCACGGTCTTCGACGTCAGCGGTTACGACGGGCGGCTGGAGGTGCTGCACGAGAAGCTCGGGCGGTTCGAGGGTGGCATTGGTTACCAGACGCAGCAGACCGATTTCTCCGCGCTCGGGGCAGAGGCGTTTTTGCCGGCGGTGGAAACGGCGACGCATGCCGTGTTCCTGTTCGAGGAGATGGCGATTGAGCCCGTCCGGCTGCAATTCGGCGGCCGCTACGACCATCAGGCGAACGACCGGCGCGAGAACCCGATCTTCGGGCCTGCGCTCTCGCGGGATTTCGACGCCTTCAGCGGATCGGCCGGCATCGTTTACACGCCGGTGGAGCCGTATGTGATCGCACTCTCGACAGCCTACACCCAGCGCCCGCCGACCTACGTCGAGCTCTTCGCGAACGGACCGCACTTGGCGACGAATTCATTCGAGGTCGGTAATCCTGATCTCGGGAAGGAGCACTCGCTCGCGTTCGATCTGTCGTTTCGCAAGACCTCCGGCCGCGTGACCGGCGCCGTCACCTTGTTCTACAATCGCTTCAGCGATTTCATCACCGCGGAACCGACCGGTGCGTTCTCCGAGGCGGAGGATGGGGAAGACGAAGGGCTGCCGATCTTCGCCTCTCGCGCGGCGGACGCCCACTTCCTCGGCGGCGAAGTCGAAGCCAGCATTCACATCACGGAGCATCCAGCCCGTGAGCCTGAACCGCAGCCCGATGCGGCAGGTAAAGGCGTCATCAACGAGCACACGCCGCATCAACTGCACGTCGAGCTGAAAGCCGATTACGTTTATGCCCAGAACGTCGAGACGGATCGTTCGCTGCCGCGCATCACGCCGTTCCGCACGAGTGCCGCGCTGGTGTATGGATGGCATGATCGTTTCCGCGCGCGCCTCGAAGGCCAGTATGTGCATCGCCAGGAACGCACGGCCGAGTTCGAGTTACCGACCGACGGCTACTTCCTGCTGAACGCGAGCATGAGCTATCGCCTGCCGATCCGTTCGGCGGAACTCGAGGTCTACGTGAAAGGCACCAACCTCACCAACGAAGAGGCGCGCCTGCACACCTCGTTCCTGAAAGACATCGCGCCGCTCGCCGGCCGCGGCGCGCTCCTCGGCCTGCGCGCGAGCTTCTGATCGCCGAGGCGAGGCGCACGCTAAGAACAGTGACGCCGGTAGGGTGAGACTCCGTCGAGCCTGAGAGTTGCGCAGAAAGGCTCGACAGAGTCTCGCCCCACCCAGGTTCCGAGTTCACCGTTGGACGTTGGACGTTGGACGTTGGACGTTCACTTCTGCATGAAAACGTCCCTCGCCTCCATCCTGCTGGCGATTCTGTTGTCACCGGCCGTCGCGCAGGAGTGCAAAATGCCGACGTGGCGCTGCGAATGCGCGCCGAGAAACCAACCAGCGGACGCGCCGGCGGAGCAATGAGCGGGACGCTGCGGGCGAGCTGAAACGTGCACGCATTCCATTATCGCAACGGCCGTCTGCACTGCGAAGAGGCCGACCTCGTGCAGGTCGCGGAGACGCACGGCACGCCCCTCTACGTTTATAGCGCGAGAACCGTGCGCGATCATTATCGCCGCCTCGATCAGGCGCTCGGCGATCTCGATCACCTCATCTGTTATGCCGTAAAGGCGAACTC
>JACDCY010000008.1 GCA_013817305.1 Gemmatimonadaceae bacterium
CTTGCTCGCTCAGATCCGGGAGGTCGAGGCCGAGCGCCCTTGCGCCGCCGGCAAGGCGGTGCATGTGTCGCGATAGAAAGGCCACGTGGCCGCCGTAGGAGCGCATCGTCTCGAACAAGCCGTCCGCACGGTTGAAGCCGCGGTCGAGTCCGGATATGTGCGGGGCCGCGGGATCGACCTGCTTGCCGTTTACCCACATCAGCGTTTCAGCCATGCGGATTAATTTACGCTCATGCGAATTCCGATAGAAACCCTGACGCTCGGCAACGGTTTGCGGGTGGTGTTGTCGGAGGACCACACCGCTCCGATCGTGGCGGTAAACCTCTGGTATCACGTCGGCTCGGGCAACGAGCGGCGGGGCCGCACCGGATTCGCGCACTTGTTCGAGCACATGCTGTTTCAGGGATCGGAGCACGTGGCCGCCAACGAGCACTTCGAGCTGATCGCGCGCGCGGGCGGCACGCTGAACGGCTCTACCTGGCTCGACAGGACCAACTACTACGAGACGGTTCCTTCCAACCAGCTCGCGCTCGCGCTCTGGCTGGAGGCCGATCGCATGGGTGCGCTCCTCCCTGGCATGACGCAGGAGAAGCTGGATAATCAGCGCGACGTCGTGAAGAATGAGCGCCGCTGGTCGGTGGACAACCAGCCATACGGCACCTGGTGGGAGAAGCTCCCCGCGCTTGCCTACCCGCCCGAACACCCCTTCCATCACTCGCTCATTGGATCCTTCGAGGATCTCGACGCCGCGGCCCTTCCGGACGTCGCCGAGTTTTTCGCGACGTACTACACGCCGGACAACGCGGTACTTACGCTCGCCGGCGACTTCGAGCGGGGCGAGGCCGTGCAGCTCATCGAGCAGTACTTCGGCGACATTTCGCGGGGAGCGAACAGGCCGCCACTCGCCAACACAGCCCTGCCGAAAGTCTTTGGCACCGGGCTCCGGGAGGTGGTGCCGGACAACATCACGCTCCCGCGGATGTATCTCGCCTTCCGCGCGCCTGAATTCGGATCTCCGGAACACTATGACGCCTCGGTCTGCGCGACGATTCTCGGCACGCGCAAGACGAGCCGTCTGCAGAGGTCGCTGATCCGCGAAAAGCGACTGGCCGCCGAGGTGAGCGCGTTTACCTTCGACCTTGCGAAGGGCGCGGATTTGCTCGTGATAGACGTGCTCGCGCTGCCCGGCGTGTCCGCCGAAAACCTCGAAGCGGCCGTGCTGGCGGAAGTCGACCTGGTGCACCGCGAAGGGGTCACGGACGAAGAAGTGGCGCGGGCTATCGCGCTCATTGAAACGGGATGGACGCTGTCGATGGAATCAGCGACCGATCGTGCCGACAAGCTGTCGATGTTCGCCACGTACTTCGGCGACGCGGAGCTCGTGAACGAGCAGCCGGCGAGATATCGCGCGGTTACGCCGGAGAGCGTGACGCGATTTGCGCGCGAGCGACTCGGCCCCGACAACCGCGCGACGCTCCTGTATGTGCCGGCGGAACCAGCGACGCAGGTTGCGGCGTGACAGTCGCAACACGCCCCCTGCCGGGACCGCCGAGGCCGTACAGCTTTCCCGCCTTCAAGCGCACCGCGCTGGCTGGTGGCGCGCGCCTCCTAGTCGCGGAGGTGGCGAAGCTTCCGATCGTCAGCGTTACCGTCGTCATCGCCGCTGGCGCCGAATCGGATCCGGCGGGAAAGGAGGGGCTCGCCCAGCTCACGGCGCGGGCGATGGTCGAGGGAACCAGCTCGTCGTCCGCGCTGGCGCTCGCCGGCCGCATCGAGAAGCTGGGTGGAGTCATCGACTCCGATGCCGGCTGGGATTCGGCGAGGATCAATCTCACCTGTCTCTCGAAGCATCTCGAAGAATCACTCGACGTGCTTGGGGAGATCCTGACGAGCCCGAGCTTTCCAGAGAATGAGCTGGATCGACTGCGGGACGAGCGACTGGCCGAAATCGAGCAGATCCGGTCAGAGCCGCGCGGACTCGCGGAGGAGGCGTTCACGGAGTTCGTGTATACAGCCGGGGAACGGTACGCACTTCCTCCCGGCGGCACGCGCGAATCGGTAAGCGCATTGTCCCGCCAGGATGTCGCTCACCACCACGCTGGTCTCTATTCGCCGGGGAACGCATCCATCGTGATTGCCGGCGACGTTTCCCTTGGCGACGCGGCGAGGATGATCGATCGCGCGATGAGCGGGTGGACCGGCGCTACGCGCAAGCGGGCATACGTGAGCGCGGCACCGGCGCCCGCTGGCCCACGCGCGCTGCTAGTGGAGAAAGGAGGTGCCGCGCAATCGGAGCTGCGCATCGGCCACGCCGGAATTCCCCGCTCGCATCCGGACTACTTCCCCTTCAGCATCATGAACGCGGCGCTTGGAGGCGTCTTTTCTTCGCGAATCAACCTGAACTTGCGAGAGAAGCACGGCTACACCTACGGCGCGCACTCGATCATCGACTGGAGAAAAGCCGCCGGGCCGTTCGTGGTCTCGACCGCCGTGGGAACGGACGTGACCGCCGATGCCGCGCGCGAGGTGCTCGGCGAGCTCGAGCGAATCCGCGAGGAGGAGATCAGCACCGACGAGCTGTCGCTCGTCGTGAGCTACCTGCAGGGAGTGTTTCCGATCAGGTACGAGAGCACGGCCGCGATCGCCGGCGCGCTGGCGAATCTAGTCACGTATGATCTCCCTGAGGATTACTACGACACGTATCGCGATCGCGTCGGTGCGGTGACGACCGCCGACGCGCTGCGCGCAGCGCGCGAGCACATCAGGCCCGAGGCGCTCCGGATGGTCGTTGTGGGCGAGGCGTCCCTGCTCGACAAACTCGAACAGATGCAGTTCGGCCCCATAGACGTGCGCAACGAGACATAATGTGTGCCCCAAAGGCGTCAACGATACTGATGCGAGTCCAAGGCGCACCGGGCGATCAGCCTAGCGCAGTTCTCGAGCAGTAATAGTTCGCGTCCAGAGCAGCGCTCCGTCAGTCCCGTGCACGGAGATCTTCATCGAGCGATCGGTGCGGGGGCCGCTGAAATCCAGCAGGGCAAAGTTGCGTTGGGTCACCAACGTTCCCGGGACGCTGGCCGCGTTGGCTTTTCCATTCGCGAACGCTCCCGCGGACAGCGGCGAAACAGTGATGTCGTACAGCGGATAGGTTCCGTTTCGCTCGAGCCGCGTGAGCTCGGTAAGGTGTCGATCGCCCGAGAGAAACAGCACGCCGGGAATTTTTTCCGCGGTGATCGCGTCGATCAGTGCCTGCCGCTCTTCCGGGTATGTCGCGAAGTTCTCGAACTCGGCGGCGGGACTCATCATCTGCCCGCCGACCGCGACGATCTTGAACGGGGCGGTGCTCGATGCCAGCGCGTCGATGATCCACTGCAACTGATGCTCGCCCAGGTAGGTCCGGTGGCCGGTCGAATCGCGATCGTTCGGCGTCCTGTAATATCTGTCGTCGAGCAGAAAGAACTCGACGTCTCCCCACTGGAACATCGTGGTGACGCCCGGTTTGCCGTCCACTCCGTGCGAGGGATTTCCCCAGAAGAGCTTGAACGCTTCGAGGGATTTGTCCTTGTGGACCCACGAGCGGTCGCTGTTGTTGGGACCGAAGTCGTGGTCGTCCCACGTCGCGTAATGATGCGTGCTCGCGAGCAGCGGTTGCAGCTCGGGGATCGAGCGCGCGTGGGTATACCGCGCGAGAACCCCCGTGCGGGTGTACCAGTCCACCTCGCGTAAATACACGTTGTCCCCGAGCCAGAGCATGGCGTCAGGCCGCATGCGCGCGATGCTCTGGAATATCTCCAGCCCGCCGCCGTACGGCGCGCCGGGACGGTCGTATGCGGGCTCGTTCACATAGGCGCAGCTTCCGAGCGCGATGCGGAAAGCAGGTGGATCGCCGCGCCACTGCCACAGCGCCTGCGATTGAAAACGCTGCGGATATGGCCGGCTCACGCGTTGACCGTTCACGATCACTTCATACCCGTATACCCGGCCAGGCTCGACTCTGTCGGCGATCTGCTTGGTCGTGTAGGCATCAGATGCCGACGTCATGGCACCTGCCGTGCGATGACGGACGCCGGGCGCCGCGGAATCCCAGTACACGAAGTGCACGTTAGCCGCACCGGTAGTCTGCGCCCAGAGCATCACCTCGCGCATCCCGGAGTATCCGAGCATGGGGCCGGAGCGTATCGTGACCGCCGCTGAAGACGGCCGCGTCTGCGCTTCGGAGGATGCGGCAGCTGCGAGCATGAAAGCGAGCGCAAATCCGAGTCCCTGTCTGGAGTTTTTCATTCGCACGGTTGGCTCAAGAGTGTTTCCGGGATCATCAGATGAAAAATGACGTGCTGATATCTACGACGCGCCTGTACGATGGAAAGATCATCAAGCTCGACCTCGACCGCATCCGGTTTCCAGACGGAAGTGAAGGCGAGATGGCTGTGGTTCGGCATCAGGGAGCGAGCGCGATCGTCCCCTTTCTCAGCGACCCCGGCGGCGCCGACCCCGACCTGCTCCTGCTCCGGCAATACCGCTACGCCGGCGGTGGCTACCTGTACGAGATTCCGGCCGGCCGCCTCGACGCCGGCGAAAGCCCGATCGATTGCGCTCGTCGCGAGCTGCGCGAGGAAACCGGATGCACGGCTGAAAGTGTCCAAGAGATGTGCGCTCCTCTCATGACGCCCGGCTTCGCGGACGAAAGGATCCACATTTTTCTGGCGACCGGATTGACGCGCGGCGAGACGGCGTACGAGGCGGATGAGTTTGCCGAGGTTCATGTGCTGAAGCTCTCTCGCGCCCTGATCATGATCGAGCACGGGGAGATCGTGGACGCCAAAACGATCATTGGGCTGCTGTTCGCGGCCGGCTTCAGATTGCGCGCCTGATCGCCGGTATGGTGGGGGCAGAAACGCCCATAACATATATAGTAGTGGCGGCACAAATCGGTCATAACGACTTCATCCTTAACAGTTAGCCCGCCGTAGCGTCCAAAATGTTCCCTAGGTGTCACTCAACAGGGACAGACTCGCGCGGTGCTCAACAGCGTCTTGTGCCAGTAACGAATTGGGGCGTAACAACTTACGCTCTTGGCACAAGACGGCACGACAGATGCTCTTTAGTACAGCGAAGCACCCCCGTCCGTCTGCGGAGATCATTGCTCCGCCGACCGGGACCCGGGAACCAGCAGAAGGAGGAGTCCAGATGGCCACTAACGTTGTCCGCAAGCAGTTGAACACCACTCCAGCTGTGTCCGTTCGCGAGCAGCTCAAGGCGATGGACGATTCCGGCGTGGTCACGGCTTTTCTGGGCGGCGAGGAGCGGGCATTCGAGGAGCTGGTGGTCAGGTACCAGACGCGCTTGCTCAACTTCATCTACCGGACGGTTGGTGACAGGGAGCGCGCCGAGGATCTGGTCCAGGAAGTCTTCATCCGCGTTTACCGCCACCTGCACAGGTTCGACCGATCGAAGAAGTTCTCTACGTGGGCGTACACCATCGCCTCGAACCTCGCCAAGAACGAGCTTCGGAACCGGTCGCGAAACCCGTTGGTTCTGTTCCAGACAGTGAAGAAGAACTGGCAGGACGAGGATCGTCCTCTCGAGTTCGAGGATTCGTCGACCCGGCCGGACGACATGTACCGCAAGCGCCATCTTCGCCAGGTCGTGGAAGAGTCGGTTGCCAAGCTGCCGGAGCATCACAGAGATGTTTTCATTCTCAGGGAGCTCGAGGGCAAGTCGTACGAAGAGATCGCGGAGATCACTGGTTGCAACCTCGGCACCGTGAAATCGCGGCTCAACAGGGCCAGAAACAGTTTCGCCGAGATCGTGGCGCCGGAGCTGGAATAGCTGCAAGTTCGGGAACCGGGGTACCCTTATCGGGTACCCTAACCCGAACCCTGTTGGCCCCTTGCAGCGAGTACTCATGGACTGTCGCACCTTTAGCGCACAACACGTCGGCTTCGTCGACGACGTTCTTCCCGGAATCCAGATAGTAGAGATGCAGCGGCACATCGCCGAGTGCGCGCCGTGCGCGCGCCAGGATGCGCTGATTCGCCGCTCGCTGCTGGTTTTTCGCAACATGCCTACGATCCATTGCTCGCCGGGTTTTACCGAGAGGGTCAACGACAGCATTCGCGCGCTTCACGACGCCCCGGAGCCCCGGCCCGCGTCGTTTTTCACGCCGGGCGGCACGCTCGCAGCGTTGCTCGCCGCGGGGATTGTCGCGGTTGCCGGGTTCGATCTACTGTCCGGCAGTGACGCTCCTCTGACGCACGCGCCAGTTGTAGCGATGGTCCCGGCGCAGGACGAGATGCCCGTCGAGGAAGCGTTGATGGCCTCACATGCAATGCTCGCGTCCGTATCCACTGGCATTCCCATCTGGCCGGCGGCACTCATGGCCGAGCAGGCCCAGATTCAGCTCGCCAACTCCGCGTTCCGCCTCGCGAATCTCACGCGGTAGCAGCTGACGGTATATTGGGAGGGATGTCGCAAGCCGCGTCCCGATCGCTCCAGGCAATAGTAAAAAATCGCGAGTTCGACCCCGCCTACTACATCCACGGCGAGGACGAATACCAGAAAGAGGCGGCGGTCAGGCAGATCGCCGACGCGGCCATCGATCCGGCCGGCCGGGCCTTCAACCTCGAAGTGCGGCGGGCCTCCGAGCTCGACGCCGAGTCGCTCGACGTGCTGCTGAGCACGATGCCGATGTTTTCGGAGCGACGCGTGGTGGTGCTGCAAGATCCGTCCGTTTTGAAGAAGCAGACGCGCTCCGTGCTCGACCGCTATCTCGATGCGCCCGCGCCCGGGACCAGCTTGATCATGGTTGCGGCGGGCGGAAAAAGTGATCGCGCGCTAATGGAGCGGTCGGTCGAGCTCAGGTTCGATCCGCTCCCTCCGGCGCGCGTTATCAAGTTCATCTCTCACCACGCGCGCGAGACCCACAACGCGTCGATAACGCCGGCTGCCGCCGAGTTGCTGCACAGCGTCGTAGGGTCGGACCTGCACGAGCTCGCCACCGAGATAGACAAGCTGGCGAGCTACGCGTCCGGTGGAGAGATAGACGAAGCGATCGTCGGCGACGTGATCGGCGTGAGGCACGGGGAGACGCTGGGTGACTTCATGGACGCGCTGGTGGACAGGGATGCCGCCCGCGCTCTCGGGATGCTTTCGCGGCTGCTCGCGCAACCAAAGACTACCGGCGTGTCGATTGTGATGGTGCTCGCGAATCAGACGCTGGCCATGGCTTGGGGCCGGGCGAAGCTCGACAGGGGGATGTCGGTGACGAGCCTCGAGCGGGAATACATAGGCCTGCTGCAGAGCGCGGGATGGTTGATGCTTCCCAAATCTTTTGGCGCGGCCGCCAAGGTGTGGGCACGCGCGACCGAAGACTGGTCGGCAGAATCGCTGGACCGCTCCATCCATGCGCTCGTCGCGGCCGACGTAGCCCTTAAGGACACTCGATTCGCGTCCGATGAACAGATTCTGGCTGGATTGGTACTGAGTATCTGTGCATCTGGCAGTAGCCGGTTGGCAGCATGAACAGGCTGTGTACTGCGCGCTACCCGCTACCCGCTACCCGCTACCCGCTACCCGCTACCCGCTGCGCGCTGACGGCAGGCATCGAACAGCATTCTTTCAGGTGATCTTATGAAACTCTACTTCCTTGCAGCAGTCTTACTGATAGGCGTCGGTGCAGACGCAAGCGCGCAGGGCAGCGATGCGGTTTATTCGCGGGCGCAGGCTCTCGTGAGCGAAGGGCAGGGCGCGCAGGGACGCGCGATCGTCGACTCCATGTACAGGCTTTCCGCACCCGGCTCGGGTGAGCGCGCGGAAGCGCTCTACTGGCGCGGCAATCTCGCGGCGACGGCGGCCGACGCGGAGCGGGACTACCGTGCCATCGTAGTCGATCATGCGACATCGCCGCGGGTGGAGGACGCGCTGTTGCGGCTTGCTCAGCTCGAGCTCGCGCGCGGGGATCGCGACGCTTCTCTGCGCCATCTCCAGAGACTCGCCGCTGAATTCCCCAACAGCAGGCATCGCGCGCGAACCAGCTACTGGACTGCCCGGGTGCTGTTCGACCGGAGCGACGTTCCCGCGGCGTGCGCCGCCAACGCCGACGCGCTCGTGCGCGTGGTCGCAGCGGACATAGAGCTCAAGAATCAGATCGAGTACCAGCAGCAGCGCTGCCGCGGTGTTGCGGTCGCGGGAACGCCCCCCGGCCCCGTCGGCCCCCCGGGCACGACTACGGCGCCACTGCGCGTGGTGCCGCCGCCGCGCGACGTGCGACCGTCGATTCCGCTCGACACGCTTGTCGCTCCCCCTGCCCCGGCTTCGCGCGCGCCATCGTATTCGGTGCAAGTCGCCGCGACGAACACGCGCGCGGGAGCCCAGACGATCGTGAATCGCATGACGGCGCGAGGATATCAGGCGCGCATAGACGGCACGTCTGCGCCCTTCCGCGTCCGGGTCGGGAGGTACGCGACGCGCGCGGCCGCAAACCGCGCACTGGCGGACATGAAGGCAAAGGGCCAGGACGGCTTCGTCGCCATTATCGATCCCCGGTGATCGGCAGCATCACACCGGAGTGACACGCGCGGCTGCGGGCTCGGCGCCGGTGGCGACGCCGCTGATGCAGCAATACCGCGAGATAAAGGCCGGGCATCAGGACGCGATCCTGTTTTTCCGGATGGGCGACTTCTACGAGATGTTCTACGAGGATGCCGAGGTCGCCGCGAGAACGCTCGGCTTGACCCTCACATCACGGAACAGCGGTGGCGCGGCGGAGGTGCCGCTGGCCGGCGTTCCCGTGAAGGCGGCGAGCGAGTACCTGCGCCGCCTGGTGCAGGGTGGATTCCGCGTAGCGATCTGCGAGCAGATCGAGGATCCGAAGAATGCGAAGGGCGTGGTCAAGCGCGCCGTGGTGGAGACGATCACCCCCGGAGCCGCATTCGCCGATGACATGCTCGACAGCGCGTTGGGAAATTTCCTCTGCGCGGTTCAGCTCATCGATGCCGTCGCGGGAATGGCCGTCGCCGACATATCGACCGGCGAGATGCACATCGCGACCACGGCTGCCGATG
The DNA here is from genome assembly GCA_013817305.1 of Gemmatimonadaceae bacterium. Classification (GTDB taxonomy): domain Bacteria; phylum Gemmatimonadota; class Gemmatimonadetes; order Gemmatimonadales; family Gemmatimonadaceae; genus JACDCY01. The sequence continues at coordinate 9,063 of JACDCY010000008.1, forward strand.
ACGTGGACTCGTTCATCTCGCGGTTTGCACCGCGGGAGCTGATCGTGCGGAAGTCGAGTCCAGGTGCGACGGAGCCGCAGCCCAGATCGCAGAATGCGCTCGTCACCGAGCGCGAGCCGTGGGAGTTCGACGCGGAAATGGCGCGGGACGAGCTGCAGCGCCAGTTCGGAGTGGCGTCGCTGGATGGGTTCGGTGTGGCGAGCACCGACGCGCTCGCAGTCGGGGCCGCGGGCGCATTACTCCGATATATGCGCGAGCTGCAGCCGGGCGGACTGCCCCACCTCAAGCCGCCGCGAATCGAGCGCGCTGGAAGCTCGATGCCGCTCGACGAGATGACGCGACGGAATCTCGAGCTCGTCGAGTCGCTCCGCGGCGGAACCGACCAGAGCGGCACGCTCTGCAGCGTGCTCGATCGCACGCACACTCCGATGGGGTCCCGGCTGTTGCGCGAGTGGCTGCTGGCGCCGCTCGTCGATCGCGAGGCGATCGATGCGCGCCTCGACGCGGTCACCGCCTTCGCTGACAACCCTCTGGAGCGAGCGACGCTGCGCGGCCACCTTGACGCAGTGAGAGACATCGAGCGTCTGGCGGCCAAGACAGCTGCGTCGCGCGCTACTCCGCGTGAGCTGCGAGCGCTCGGCGATTCGCTCGCCGCACTGCCCGGCATCGCGGCGTCGTTCCCTGCCCTTGCCGGCCGGCACCCGGCTTCGGCTGGAGTCATTCTCACGCAGCTCATCGCGAGCTGGGATTCATGCGACGACCTCGCGGCCGAGATCCGCCGGGTTCTCGTGCCGCGACCTCCGATGGCGATCGGCGACGATCCCACGATTGCCGCCGGGGTGGACGCGGAGCTCGACGACCTCTGCTCGCTTCGCGACGGAGGCAAGGACGGCATCGCGAGAATTCAGTCGGAGGAGCGGGCGCGCACGGGCATCTCGTCGCTCAAGGTCGGCTTCAACCGTGTGTTCGGGTACTACATCGAAGTCACGAACAGCAACGCGCATCTGGTGCCCCCGGACTACCAGCGACGCCAGACTCTCACCGGCGCCGAGCGATTCGTTACTCCGGCTTTGAAGGAGTTCGAAGAGCGCGTGCTCTCGGCGAGCGAGCGAATCGAGAGTCGCGAGCGCGAGGTATTCGAGCGGCTGCGTACTCGCGCCGCCGGGGACGTGCGGCGGCTGCAGAAGATCGCGCGCGCCGTGGCGGAGCTCGACGTATTCTCGACGCTCGCCGAGGTAGCGGAGCGCGAGAGCTACGTGCGTCCCGTGATAACGGATGCGTACGGGCTCGCGATACAGGCCGGGCGGCACCCGGTCGTGGAGCGCATGATGGCGCGCGAGAAGTTCATACCGAACGACGTCACGCTCGACGAGCACGCGCGGGTGATCATCATGACCGGCCCCAACATGGCTGGAAAGTCCACGATCCTCAGGCAGATCGGCTTGATCGTGCTGATGGCGCAGATCGGCAGCTACGTTCCCGCGAGATCCGCATCCATAGGGCTCGTGGATCGTCTATTCACGCGGGTTGGAGCGAGCGACAATCTCGTTCGCGGGCAATCGACCTTCATGGTCGAGATGGCCGAGACCAGCGCGATTCTGAATTCCGCGAGCGAGCGCAGTCTGGTCCTGCTGGACGAGATCGGCCGCGGGACGTCTACCTATGACGGCGTTTCGATAGCGTGGGCAGTGACCGAGCACTTGCACGACCGGGTTCAGTGCAAGACGGTCTTCGCGACGCATTATCACGAGCTGACCCAACTGGATGAACAGATGCCGGGCGTTCGCAATTACAACGTTGCCGTGAAGGAGACCGCCGACCGCGTTCTTTTTCTGCACCGGCTGGAGCCGGGTGGCGCCGATCGCTCCTACGGGATCGAGGTGGGTCGCCTGGCGGGGCTGCCGGCCGTGGTGCTCGATCGCGCTCGCGAGGTTCTCAAGTCGTTGGAGAGCGGGCACATATTGAGCTCGGGCCGGCGCCCGCAGGCGATCGCGGCGCCGCAGCTCCCGCTTTTTGCGGAAATGCGTCATCCGGTGATAGACGAACTCAGAGGGACGGACCCCAACAATCTCACTCCGCTACAGGCGCTCGACCTCGTCGCGCGGCTCGTAGACAGGGCGAAGCACGGGTAACTTCATGCACATGAACTCGCGGTCCCTCGCACGAGTGGCGCTGGTCGTCTTCGCTGGCTTGTCGGCCTGTGACAAAGAGGCGGAGCCAGACCGGGTCGTCACCGGCCATACCGGCCCAAAGCCGGAAGTGCTTCCCAAGATGATCAACAACGAGCTGCCCTTCCGGTATCCGCCGGCTCTCTACTCGCGGAAGGTTCAGGGGAATGTCACGCTTCGAATATTCATCGATGCCCAGGGCAGGGTAGCCGCAGACTCCACACGCGTCGTTGAGACGTCGATGTACGCGGCTCTGGATTCCGCCGCGGTCAAGGGATCCCGCGATCTCAGGTTCGTCCCGGCGCAGCGCCGGGGCGACGCGATGCCGGTTTCCATCCTGTTCCCGGTCTACTTCCGTCATCCGGACGCGCCGGCGCTTCCGGGCGACACCATCCTGCGCCAACCCACCCGCACCCAGTGAAGCAGAACGGAACGGCCCAGAAGGGTCAGCTTGCACGGTCGGAGAAGCTCAAGCGATACGACTCGGTCCTCGATGCGGTGGGGTGGACTCCGCTGATCCGGTTGAATCGCGTTACTCGCGGCGTCAGGACACCGGTGTACGTGAAGGCGGAGTCATACAATCCGGGCGGCTCCATCAAGGACCGCATCGGGCTTCCCATCATCGAGCGCGCGGAGAAGGAAGGGAGGCTCAAGCGGGGCGGGACGATCGTGGAGGCTACGAGCGGCAATACCGGGGTGGGCCTTGCCATCGCCGCCGTCCTGAAAGGATACAAGTGTATCTTTACAATGCCGGACAAGATGTCGCAGGAAAAGGTGCGGCTGCTCAAGGCGTACGGCGCCGAGGTGATCGTGACGCCGACCGCCGTCCCCCCGGATCATCCCGAGCATTACCTCATGATGGCCAGGCGGATCGCCGCCGAGACGCCCAACTCGATATTTGCGGACCAGTTCTACAACGACGCCAATCCGGAGGCGCACTATGCGACCACCGGGCCGGAGCTCTGGGAGCAGACCGAGGGGCGGATCACCCATTTCGTTCTCGCCGCGGGTACGGGCGGGACCGTCACTGGCGCCGGGCGGTATCTCAAGGAGAAAAATCCCGACCTGCGCATAATCGTCGGTGATCCAGCGGGATCGATTCTCGCCGACAAGTGGCGAACGAAGGGTGCGAGCACGCTGGAAGGCACTCCGTACAAGGTCGAAGGCATCGGGCAGGACAAGGTCCCTGGAACGCTCGACCTCTCGCTCGTCGACGAGTTCCACACCGTGAGCGACAAGGACGCGTTCACCATGGCGCGGCGGCTCACCCGCGAGGAGGGGCTTTTCTCGGGCGGGTCGTCTGGGCTGATGACGCATCTCGCGGTGCGGACGGCCCGGCAGCTCGACGACCCGGACGCGCTGATCGTGACGCTGCTGTGCGACACAGGTGAGCGTTACCTGTCGAAGCTGTACAGCGATGAATGGATGCGTGAGAACCAGATGCTCGACGCGGCGCGGATTTCGCTCGAGGACGTGCTGGTGCGGAAGACCTCTCATTCCAACGGAATCGTCAGCACGAATCCTGGAGCCAGCGTGCGGCAGGCGGTGGGCTTGATGACGCTGCACGACGTATCGCAGCTCCCGGTGATGGACGGCGATGATTGCGTGGGATCCGTAAGCGACTGGGCGCTCTCCCAGAAAACGCTGGCGAATCCAAAGCTGCTCGATGCGTCCGTCGCGGACGTCATGGATTCGCCGTTCCCGGTGGTGGACGCGAACCAGCCGGTGGACGGAATCATCAAGCTGTTGTCCAAGTCGACGCCGGCGGTGCTCGTTCGGGACGAGGGCCGCCTCGGCATCGTTACGCGCTCCGACATGCTGCACTTCATGATGTCCAACTGAGCGTCAACGAAATGAAGATCACTGTACTTCTGGGCGGCGCGTCATCCGAACGCGACGTGTCGACTGCATCGGGGCTTCGAATCGCCGACGCTCTCCGGGGTAAAGGCCACGACGTTTCGCTCGTGGACCCCGCGAAAGGCGCCATCGACCGGGAGGCAGAGCGAGCGCTCCGCGAACGGGGGGTCAAAACGGCGCCGCCGACGCTGGAGGAGCTTCGCTCGTTCAACGGGGGCACGATCCTCCCGACGCTGACGCAGATGCCCGAGGTGACCAGCGCCGACGTCGTGTTCCTCGCGCTGCACGGCGGCCAGGGAGAGGACGGCACTCTGCAAGCCATGCTCGACATGGCCAAAATACGCTACACTGGTAGCGGCCACCTGGCGAGCGCGCTGGCCATGGACAAGGAGCTTTCGAAGATACTGCTCCGCGCCGCAGGGGTAGGGACGCCGGACTGGCTGATGGCCCCGGCCAGCAGGGAAGAGGTTATGGCCAAGCTCGGTCTACCTGTCGTCGTAAAGCCGTCGAAAGAGGGATCCAGCGTCGGGCTGACGGTCGTAAAGAAGGTCGAGGACCTGGCGCCGGCGATCGACGAAGCCTTCCGTCACGACGACGAAGTCATGATCGAGAAGTTCATCCCGGGGCGGGAGCTCACCGTGGGAATGCTCGGCGACGAAGCCCTGCCGGTTGGAGAGATCATTCCCAAGCACGAGATCTACGATTACGAGTGCAAGTACACACCGGGGATGGCGCAAGAGGTCTTTCCTGCGGACATCCCGGCCGCGGTGGCCGACGACGCCAAGCGCCAGGCGAAGGCCGCGTGCCGTGCGCTCAAGCTCGGCGGCTGCCCGAGAGTCGACTTTCGCATGGCGTCGGACGGCTCGCTCTACTGCCTGGAGGTCAACACGTTGCCCGGCATGACCGAGCTGAGTCTCATTCCGCAGGCTGCCGCGGCGGTCGGGATCACATTCCCGGATTTCTGTGAGCGCATCGTGCAGCTGGCGGCAGGGAAGTCAGGAACTTGATCGCGGGCTTTTCTGTATAGAGAGCGTTACCAGGGGTGAGGCGGAGTGGCGACAGCGACTGAGGACCAGGAAGAGGCACGTTTCGGGATCACACCAGCGGTCGCGTGGCTGCTCGCGATCAACATTGGTGTGTATTTCGTGCAGCTCGCCATCTTCGGCGAGCGGAACGTTTTCGCCGCGCTCGGCTTCGACAGCGTCGCGATGCCAGCCGGCTGGTGGACGATGGCGACCTACATGTTCGTGCACGCCGGGCTCGCGCACCTCGCCTTCAACATGTTCGCGCTATTTACGTTCGGTCCGCGAGTAGAAACGGAATGGGCGTCCCGCGGATTCACGGCTTTTTATCTGTGGTGCGGGCTGGGCGGCGCGCTCACGCATCTCATTCTCGTTCGCAGCGGAGTCCTGGTCGGAGCGTCGGCCGCGGTTTACGGAGTGATGCTCGCTTTCGCCATCCGCTGGCCCGACGAAGAAGTTTTCATCTTCGGAATCATTCCCATAAAAACGAAATGGTTCGTGGGGTGGATGATCGTGATCAACCTCGCGCTGGCGATGGCGTCCCAGCGGGGCGGGGGATCGAGCATCGCCGCCATCGCTCATCTCGGCGGCCTTCTCTTCGCCTGGGTCTGGATCAAGGGACCGGGCTCCGGTGGGATCGAGCGCCTTCGCCGACGCGTCGCCGCGATCCCCGACGACGGTGACGAAATGCCGCGCGCGGTTCCCAAGCCGCAGCCGCGGACCCGCGAGGCCTCGGCGAGCCGGACCGACGCGGTCGTTGCAAAGAGCATGGCGGTTACGCCCAAGCTCCTCTCTCCGCCGGCCGACAGCAGGAAGCGCCGCGCGGAGGAGCTCAATCGCGTGCTCGACAAGATCTCCCAGTCCGGCGTCGAAAGCCTGAGCCCGGACGAACGCACGATACTCGAGCGATTTTCCCGCGAGTTGCGCGGCGGGTAATAGGTAGCGGGTGCGTGGGAGGTGTCGAGGCGGGCTGCCGTCGACACCTACGCTTTTCAAGGGGTCGGGGTTGCTCGCGCTTGCTTATGCGTGAGGAGTCCTTGAAAAGCCAAGACGGTGTCGACGGCAGCCAGCCTCGACACCTCCCCCAGGTTGCGTAGCGGCCGCTTAGTCGCGAGACTCCGCTCTCATGCCGCGAGCTGAACTGTTGGAGACGTTTGAAAATCCGCATCCCAAGCGGGATTACGAGATCTACATGGAGACGACGGAGTTCACGGCGCTCTGTCCGGTGGGCGGGATTGAGACTGATGCGGCCGAGCTGGAGTTGTTGCGCGGGGGAGCGCCCGATTTCGGGACAATAAAGATCAGGTATGTGCCGGCGGCGTTGTGCGTGGAGCTCAAGAGTCTCAAGCTCTACCTGTGGAGCTTCAGGAACGACGGGATTTTCTACGAGCGCGCGGTCAACCGGATCCTGGACGACCTCGTCGAAAAGGTCCAGCCCAAATGGATGGAGGTCGTGGGTGACTTCAACGTTAGGGGCGGGATCAAGTCGGTAATTACGTCCACGCACGGCAAGCGTTAGCGACCCCAGTCTTGCGCGGGGCGGCCGCTGAGCCGCACCTTCTCCGAAGATTGTGACCCGCTGATCGAGCGATCAGCTCCCAAATCGGTCACCCACGCTTTCCCGGAGATAGTAAATGGACTTGCTCACCTGGCTCATCGTAGGACTTATCGCGGGCGTGCTCGCGTCCCTGGTGATGGGTGGAACCGGTTACGGCCTTATCGGCGACATCATCATCGGCATCGTCGGCGCGTTTGTGGGCGGCTGGCTGTTTACGAAGCTTGGAGTGACCACGCCTTTCGGCGGGATCGCCGGGGTGATTTTCGTCGCCTTCATCGGTGCCGTCGTTCTTCTGTTCCTGCTCAGGCTCATACGGCGGTCGACCACCAGGGTCTGACACCGGAAACCGTGTAGCGATATCGGCCGTAGGGAGCCGGATCAGGTCCGGCTCCCGCGGCCCCGTTGGCCGCCCGGCACGGGCAAACCTTTTTCAGACTGCCTCGCTCTAAACAGCTGGCGACATCCGTATTCAAAAACCCTCCTCTCAACGCCCCATGACACAGCTCCGTGTATTTCCGGCCATTCTCCTGCTCTCGCAGGTTGTTCTTGGCTGTGCAACGGCCAGGACGCCCAAGCCCACCGCCGGCGCAACCGCGCCAACAGGCTCGGCGCAGACTGCTGCCGCCGGGGCGCCTACCGCGAGCGCTGCCGGGACTGCAGCTGCGGCGCCAGCCAGGAAGACGATAGCGAGCGCGACCAAAACGAGCCGGAAGGTGGACGGCCTCTTTTCGCTATACCAGGACACGGCCAACGGCTCGCTGCACATGGTGGTGAAGAAGGATCAGCTCGGGAAGGAGTTCGTCTACTTCATGCACGTGGTAGATGGAGTCACGTCGGCCGGCTACTTCCGCGGCGCGTTTGCGAACAACGACGTCTTCTCCATCCGTAAGAACTACAACAAGCTTGAGTTCGTGACGCAGAACACGGCGTTCTACTTCGACCCGGCGAGCCCGTTGGCGCGCGCCGCAGGGGCAAACATCAGCCCGGCCGTGGTCAGCGTGCAGGACATTGTTGCGGAGGACGCGGATGCATACCTCGTCAAGGTCGACGACATCTTCCTCACCGAGGCGCTCGCGCAGGTCAAGCCTACGCCGAATCCGAACGCTCGACCGGGGCAAGATTTCAACCTCGGCAGCCTGAGCAAGACAAAGACCCGGTATGTAGCCGTTCGCAACTACCCGATGAACGCGGACGTCATCGTGGAGTACGTGTACGAGAATCCGGCGCCGATAAACCGCGGCGGATCCGACATCACCGATGCGCGCAACGTCAGCATCTCCGTGCAGCACAGCTTCATCGAGATGCCCTCCAACGGGTACGTGCCGCGCTACGACGATCCGCGCGTGGGATACTTCACGGCGCAGAACACCGACATGCTCTCGGCGAGCGTGACGCCGTACCGCGACATGATCACCCGCTGGAAGCTGGTGAAGAAGGATCCATCGGCCGCCGTCTCGGAGCCGGTCACGCCGATCACCTGGTGGATCGAGAACACCACGCCGCACGAGCTGCGCGAGCCAATTCGCCAGGCCGTGCTGGAGTGGAACAAGCCGTTCGAAGCTGCCGGTTTCAGGAACGCGGTAGTCGTCAACGTTCAGCCGGACGATGCGACCTGGGACGCTGGTGACATCCGCTACAACGTTCTGCGCTGGACGTCGTCACCGAACCCGCCCTTCGGCGGCTATGGCCCGAGCTTCATCAATCCGCGCACGGGCGAGATACTGGGTGCGGACGTCATGCTCGAGTACGTCTTCATCACGAATCGTCTCCGTCAGGAGCGGCTGTTCAACGCCGCCGGGTTGTTCGCGGCCGGCGAGGACGAGATCACCGCTGCGCCGGGGAACAAGACGCTCGTCTGCTCCGCCGGCCACTACCTGCACCTGAACACTATATTCGGAATGCAGGCACTCGATCTGACGGGTGCGTCCGAGTACGATCAGCGCGAGTACATCCGCCAGTCGATCGCGTACCTGGCGCTGCACGAGGTCGGCCACACGCTCGGCCTGAATCACAACATGAAGTCGAGCCAGATGCTGAGCCCCGCGCAGCTCGCGGACCGGTCGGTGACTTCCGTGAGGGGCGTCACGGGCTCGGTGATGGAATACCCGCTGGTGAACCTTGGCTCGAATGGCGCGGTGGTCGATTACTTCCCCAGCAAGCCGGGGCCGTACGATTTCTGGGCTATTCAATTTGGCTACTCGCCCGACATGAGCGACCCGTCGAAGATGAGCGCGCTGCTCGCGCGGTCCACGGAGCCTGACCTGGCGTTCGGCAACGACGCCGATGACATGCGCTCACCCGGCAAGGCGATCGATCCGAGAATCAATACGAACGATCTATCGAGCGATGCGATCGCCTACTCGGCGTCGCGCATCGACCTCGCAAACGATCTCATGCGCAGGCTGCAGGCGCGCTACTCCACACAGGGCAAGTCGTATCACGAGATGCGGTCGGCATATCTCGTATTGAGCGGACAGCAGGCGGGCGCAGCAGACGTGGTCACGCGGTACGTCGGCGGCGTGTACGTCGACCGTGCTATGGTCGGCCAGGCGGGAGCGACCAAGCCGTTCACACCCGTGAGCCGAGTCGATCAGAAGCGTGCGATGCAGCTGCTTTCGAGCAAGATCTTCGCGCCTGCGTCGTTCGACGCCGCGTCGGGCCTTTACAACTATCTCCAGATGCAGCGGCGCGGGTTCGACTTTTTCAGCGCGCCGGAGGATCCCAAAATTCACGCGCGCGCCCTGGCCGTTCAACGGTCGGTGCTGAACCACCTCATGCACCCTCTGACTCTAACGCGCATCACGGACTCGCGGCTGTACGGCAATGAGTACCCGCTCACGGAATTCGTGACCGACCTCACGGCGTCAGTGTTCGCGACGGACGCGCGCGGGAACGTGAACACGTTCAGGCAGAACCTGCAGTTCGAGTACGTGAACCGGCTCATCGCCATGATCACGCCGGCCACGAGAACTCCATTCGATTACCAGTCGCAATCGGCTGCGCTGGCGAACCTTCGGTCCATCGAGAGGATGCTTGCCGGCAAGAATGCGAACGCGGAAACGATGGCCCATACGCGCCACATCCTGTTTGCCATCGACAAGGCATTGAAGACGGATTGATCGGACGAGCAGTCAGGCGTCAAGAAACAGCCGCCCTGACGGGCGGCTGTTTTCTTTGGGCCCCGAAGGCGGTTGAAAGCGGGGCGCGGCTCCGGTAGTTTGCGAGGCTGTCGCAAGGCCGGCCAGGTAGCTCAGTTGGTAGAGCAGCGGACTGAAAATCCGCGTGTCGGGGGTTCGATTCCCTCCCTGGCCATATTGCAAATGAGGCGATACTTACCCAAGGCCCCTCCGGGGCCTCTTTGCTAGGCAGAGTCTCACTATCATCATGATTGAATTCCTGCGACATCGCCTATCGCGCCGCTTACACGCCACGTGCGCCGCATTCGCGGCGCTCGTGCTCTTGCCCGCCGAGCTTCTGGCGCACGGCGTGGCCGCAGGGGACAAGGGATACATCCAGGAAATAGTCGGGGTGCATTTAATCCCCTTCGCGTACCTCGGCGCGAAGCACATGGTGACGGGCTACGATCACCTGCTTTTCCTGCTTGGCGTGATCTTTTTCCTGTATCGGCTGAAGGAGATTGGGGTATACGTATCGCTGTTCGCGATCGGCCACTCGACAACGCTTCTCCTCGGTGTTTTGACCGAAGTAAGCGTGAGCTCTTTCCTGGTCGACGCCATCATAGGCCTATCGGTGGTGTACAAATCACTCGACAACATCGGGGCTTTCCAGCGCTGGTTCGGATTTCAGCCGAACACCAAGGCGGCGACGCTCATATTCGGGTTTTTCCATGGCTTTGGCCTGGCGACGAAGATTCTCGATTTTGAGATCTCGCCCGACGGCCTGATCCCGAACCTGATTGCCTTCAACGTCGGCGTCGAGATCGGCCAGATACTCTCGCTGAGCGCGATCCTCATCGCCATGACCTACTGGCGCCGAACGACAAGCTTCGCCCGGCACGCGTACACCACCAACGTTGCGGTCATGGCCGCCGGTTTTGTGCTGATGGGATATCAGCTGGCGGGTTTTTTCATCCTCGAAAGCTGAGATACTGACTGATGCCGGACATGAGCCCCGCTCCAGCGCCTGCTCTTCCTTCCGCAAGCAAGTTGGTTCGCTCCACGCTTATCGCCGCCGCGGTCGCGGTCGTCTTGTTGGTTACGGTGGTGCTGCCGGCCGAATACGGCGTTGATCCGACCGGGGTCGGACGCGTGCTGGGACTTACCGAGATGGGGAAGATCAAGGTGTCGCTCGCCCGGGAAGCGGCCGCGGCGGATTCTGTCGAAGCAGCTGTTGCCATGGGAGGCGCGACCGGCACGGCTGCTCCCGCTGTCGTGTCAACGCCAGCCGTCGCGGCCCCACCCGCGATTCCGGCACAGAGCTCGACCGCGAACTCGCACGTCACCGAAATCGTTCTGAGACCAAATGAAGGAAAGGAGATCAAGCTCGTGATGCGGAAGGACGCGCGTGTGACATACTCCTGGTCCGTCGCGGGCGGCGTGGTGAATTACGATACGCATGCCGATGCACCGGGAATCAGCTATCACGGCTACGGGAAGGGAACGGGCACACCATCTGAAGAAGGCGTGCTCGTGGCGGCGTTCGATGGCGCGCACGGCTGGTTCTGGCGAAACCGCGGGCGCCAGGCAGTTACTGTGACGCTCAGGACCAACGGGGAATATCAGGAGCTGAAGCGGATGTAAGGCGAGCGCCTGCTGCGAGCAGTCACAGGGATGTGGTGAAGATCGTGATGTCAGGTGCCGGAAAGTCTGCCCGCCAAGCATGTCGCTGCCCGATCCATCGCATGGTTGCCGGCGAATAGAAGCAGACGTGTGTAGGATCGCGACGGTACCACCAGTCGCCGAACGATCCATCACTTGGACGAAACCGGGTCATGACGCCGAGTAGACCGCCCGGCACGAGTAAGTCACGCAGCGTTGCGAACATCGTCGCGGGGCTGCGGGCGTGCTCGACAACTTCAGAGGCTGTGACGTAATCGTACCGCGTGGCGAGCAGCGTTACATCGGGCGCGAAGAAGGGATCGTACGCCACGCACGGAAAGCCTGCGGACGTGAGCTGCTCGGCGAGCACAGGCGCGGGACCGCAGCCAAAATCCAGACCTCGCGCGCCGAGTGGGAGTCTTTCGATGACAGGGTCCGCGAGGCGCCGGAGAAAGCGAACGTATTCAGCATCCGCCGAATCGTTCTCGTGCAGCTCGTACCGTTCGCGCTCGGCGCGAACAGTCAGGTGCTGGGACGGATCCAGATACACGAGCCTGCAACGCGAACACTCGAAGTAGCGCCGCTCATCGTCGATCGCGGCCAGCCCGACAGATTCCCCCGCGCCACAGAGCGAGCATGGTGGAATACCGCCTTCGCCGGAGGCCATGGAGCGAAACGTAGTTAAGATTTTGTACGACGGCCGCAGTCGGCCCGGAAACATGATCAGGGATGGCTCGTAGTTAATCTCGATCGGCCGTCGGCCTGAAGGCTGGCCCGCTGACGGGCGTGGGAAATTTCTCATTCCCGGTCTCGGGGAGATACGCGCGCACATTCCCGGTGGCGAACGGATGCCGCGAGATCGGTCGGTTGCTTGCGGCTGCTCATCAGAGTGATCCGCTCACACGGAGGCCTCGAGATACGGGCGTATCCCCGCCCGGTTAGCGCGGAAACGCCACCATGCTCTCGTGTCCCTCCCGGTCCACGGCCGCGACCCCGAAGAAATAGTTGTCGATGATCACGTTCTCGAGCGTGTGCTCGGTCACGTTTCCCACGAACCGCGACCTGGTCCAGTTCACCTCGCTCGGCTTTCGCCAGTAGATCCGATAGCCGAGCAAGTCCGGTGAGCTGACTGCCTTCCAGCGGAGGGTGGGTGAGGGCTGGACCGAGCCGCGGATCGTGACCGAGTCTGGAGCGGGCGGCGCCCACGCCAGGGAGATAAGCGTTGCGGCATCGAGCGCGGTCATCGCCGCCGCGTACTCGAAGTTCACGCCCGCGATTACGTCGCCGTACGCGATGCCGTTCTCGGTGCGCAGATCCTGGTGCTGCCTGTTGTAGTCCTCGTGCGTCTCCATGAGGCGGACGGCGGCGAACCCTTCATTAAAGAAGGGCGTGTGATGGCCGCCGCGGCCGTACCGGTCCAGCCGGTAAATGATCTCGACGTCGAGATTGGGGAAATAGGTATCGGCGACTTTGTCGATGTAACGCGCGAGCTGGCGTGAAGGAGTATCGAGCTCGCCGCCGGTCGTCAGTATCCGTCGCAGCTCAGCGGCCGTCGTCGTTGGAGCGAGGCCGGGCGCGAATACGCGGGCCTTGGTGTTGTCGATGACGCCGTCGATCCCGCTGATGTTGCCGACCATGTCGTTGTTGATGACGGCGTCGAGATTCCATCCTTCCTGCTTGGCCACGCGCGCCACGATCGCGCCGCCGTACAGCCCCTGCTCCTCTCCGGATAGCCCCGCGTAAACGATGGACGCGTCCGGCTGGTGACTGGTCAGGATGCGCGCCGCCTCGAGAATCGCGGCGATACCGCTGGCGTTGTCGTTAGCTCCCGGCGAATCCGACGTTGCGTTCAGCGGGTCGGTGACGCGCGAATCAATGTCTCCGCTCAGCAGCACGTACCGGCCGGGATCGGAGCGGCCGCGCTGAATGGCGACGACGTTGACCACGTTCACGTCGGTGCGGATCCGCGTGGTGGAGTCGCCCTTCACGATGTCGGAGATGTACCGCACCTCTAGACAGCCGCCGCACGCCTGCGAGATCCGGCGGAACTCGTCGAAGATCCAGCGCCGCGCCGCGCCGATCCCCCGGGTGGGTGAAAGCGTGTCGGACAGGGTGTGCCGGGTGCCGAAGCCGACGAGCGTGCGGATGTCCCGCTCGATCCGCTCCGGCGATGCCGCGGCAACTACTGCGTGAATTCGCGGGTCCTCGAAGGACGGCGCGATGGGGATGCTTGTCTGCGCGCCGGCGAGCGCCGGAAGCAGGGCGAGCGCTGCGACGAGCTGGAAAAGAGTCGGACCTGTCACCTGTAACCTCCGGGGAGTCTCTAAAACGTACATCCCCGGCGGCGCAGTGGGGCCCGCGCCCCTCCACCCGCGCGGCCCACGAGCTGCCTAGGCTTGCGATAGGGGGAGGGGTATATAGACTCCGGGTATGACAACCTCTGAATGGATCGTGATCGCGGGCGGGCTCGCCAGCATTGCCTGGGTCAACTGGTACTTCTTCATGGCCGGACGGGGCGCGGCGACCGTGCAGGGATCGGAGATCGTGATAACGGTTGACAACGGTTATTCGCCGGCGACGATCCGCGCGCTAGCCGGCGCGCCACTGCGCCTCGTGTTCGATCGGAAAGACACCTCGAGCTGCTCCGAGGAGGTCGTGTTTCCCGACTTCGGCGTCAGAAAGTTTCTCCCTACGGGCGAGAGGACTACGATAGAGATCACGCCGCCGAAACCCGGCAAGTATGAGTTCATGTGTGGCATGAGCATGCTGCGCGGAACCTTGATCGCGGAATAAATGGGTCACACTAAAGTTCGAATTCCCGTATCGGGAATGACCTGTGCGGCGTGCCAGTCCCGCGTGCAGAGCGCGCTGCAGAAACATCCTGGTGTCGAAGACGCAGCGGTGAACCTGATGATGGGAAACGCGACCGTCACGTATGATCCGGCGGCAACTACGCAGGACGAGCTCGTCGATGCCGTGCGCGCCACGGGATACGGCGCGGAGCTGCAGTCGGCGGATTCCACTGCGTTTACTGAGCAGGAGGCGCGGGACCGCGCGCAGGCGGAAGAATTCGTCGATTTGAGGCGGAAGGCGGTAGTGAGCGGAGTCGCTGGAGCCGTCGCAATGGTGCTGTCGATGCCACTCATGTCGGCAGCGGCGGGTCAGTCTCATGGACCGGTTGCCGACCCGTTCATGCGCTGGATGATGAGCACGCTGACTCCGTGGCTGCGGTCCGTCGCACCCTGGCTGTATGCGATTCACGTGCAAACGCTGTCGTACGGCCTGATGCTGCTGACCGTCGGCGTGATGGTGTGGGCTGGCCGGCATTTCTACACGCGCGCGTGGACGGCATTCCACCACCACTCCGCGGACATGAATACGCTGATCGCGGTGGGGACAGGAGCAGCGTTCCTGTATTCGGCGCTTGCGACACTATGGCCCGACTTCTTCCTGAGCCGAGGGATCGCGCCGGACGTTTACTACGAAGCGGTGATCATCATCATCGCGCTGATTCTCGCGGGTAACGCGCTCGAATCGCGCGCGAAGAAACACACGGCCGCAGCGTTAAGGGGACTCGCGAGCCTGCGTCCGAAAACGGCGCGCGTGCTTCGGGACGGTAAGGAAATTGATATTGAGGTAGAGACCGTCTCACCCAACGATACGATCGTGCTGCGCCCGGGGGAGCGTGTTCCGGTCGATGGCGAAGTTCTGTCCGGCGAAAGCGCGATAGACGAGTCGATGCTCACAGGCGAATCGCTCGCTGTGGCCAAAACAGTGGGCGACCGGGTGATTGGCGGTACGGTCAACCTCACCGGTTCTGTACGCTACCGCGCGACGACGCTCGGCAGCGACAGTGTGCTGTCGCAGATCGTCAAGCTGATGCGCGACGCCCAGGGATCGCGCGCTCCAATCCAGCGCCTGGCGGACAAAGTCAGCGGCATTTTCGTTCCGGTCGTCATGTCGATCGCCATCGCGACGTTCGTCACGTGGTTCGTACTGGCGGATAGCGCTCCAATGGTCCGCGCATTCGCCGCGGCCGTCGCCGTGCTCATAATCGCGTGCCCGTGCGCGATGGGACTGGCGGTGCCGACGGCGGTCATGGTGTCCACCGGCAAGGGCGCGGAGCTCGGCGTGCTGATCAAGGGCGGTGAGGCTCTGCAGCGCGCCGGCGATCTCACGACCGTAGCGATGGACAAGACCGGCACGGTCACCGAAGGACGACCGACGGTAACTGATGTCGTATTGGTGCCCGGCGGTCCAGCGGCGGACGAGACGCGCCTGCTTCGTCTGACGGCGTCGCTCGAACGATCGAGCGAGCACCCGCTGGCGGATGCGATCGTCCGGTACGCAAAAGTCCGCGGCATCGAGCTCGCGGCTGTCGAATCGTTTACCACAACGACGGGGAAGGGGCTGTCCGGCACCATCGAAGGTGTGCCCGTTACCGCGGGGAACGAAGCGATGCTGCAAGACGGGGGAGTAGATGTTGCGGCGCTGCGCGCGGATGCGGAGCGGTTGGCGGGCCAGGGAAAGACACCAGTATATGTCTCCGTCGGCGGGCGCCCGGCAGGGTTGTTGGCCATAGCTGATCCGATCAAGGCCACGTCCCGGGAAGCGATAGCGCAATTGGGAAGGCTGGGACTCGACGTCGTCCTGCTCACCGGCGACAACGAGAGAACGGCCAATGCCATCGCGCGCGAGGCGGGGATCAGTCGCGTAGTCGCCGGCGTGCTTCCCGAGGGGAAAGTCGCCGAGCTGAAGCGGCTCCAAGCCGGCGGAAAAGTGGTGGCGATGGTAGGCGACGGAATCAACGACGCGCCCGCGCTCGCTCAGGCCGATGTCGGAATGGCGGTCGGAACGGGAACGGACATCGCGGCCGAAGCAGCCGATGTCGTGCTCATGCGCGGCGACCTTCGAAGCGTGGTGGAAGCGGTTCGGCTGTCGCGGCGCACCATGCGGACGATGAAGCAGAATCTTTTCTGGGCCTTCATTTACAACGTGATTGGGATTCCGATCGCGGCCGGCGCGTTGTACCCGATGCTCGGGCTGCTGTTGAGTCCGATCCTGGCGAGCCTCGCAATGGCGTTCAGCTCGGTGAGTGTGGTGGCCAACAGTCTCCGGCTGCGCGGATTCCGCGCGACAGGATAAAAAATGGGTGGCACAATTCGACATGCCGTAGCGGTGGATGCGGACTCCAAGGTCCGGAATCTCAAGCGACTCCGCCGGATCGAGGGGCAGGTTCGCGGCCTTCAGAAAATGGTGGAGGATGATCGCTACTGCGCCGACGTCATGGCGCAGATCTCGTCGGTCAATGAGGCGTTGCGCGGGGTCGGGCGCGAGCTGATGCGCAACCACCTCAAGCACTGCGCGACGTCGGCTATTCGGGCTGGTGAAAAAGAGGCGGACGCCATGTACGACGAGCTCCTAAACCTGATGCACCGGTTCAACAGGTAGCAAACGGGCAGTTCATAAGCTGAATGCGGGTGGCCTGACCGAGGGATATTTTAGGCCATGGCCTTTCTGCCGATCGAGATCGACGCGGACATTGCCAGGGCTTTTACGCTCCCGGCCGATGTATATCACGCGCGCGAGTATTACGACCTGCAGAGGAGCCGGGTGTTCTCCCGTACGTGGCAGGTAGTGGCGGACGCCGGGCGCGCGCGCGCGCCGGGACACGTGCTTCCCTTCACGCTGCTCCCGGGCTGTCTCGATGAGCCGCTCGTCGTCACCCGCGACGACGGCGGCAGCGCGCATTGCATGTCGAATGTCTGCACGCATCGAGGGGCTCTCGTCGTGGAAGGCGAGGGACACGTGAAGACCCTCCGGTGCAGATATCATGGCCGCCGGTTCGCGCTCGATGGCTCGTTTCACGCGATGCCGGAGTTCGACGGAGTCGTGAACTTTCCGGCGCCCGCGGACAATCTCCCGAAACTGCCCCTGCACAACTGGGGACCGCTGGCGTTTACCGCGATCGACGCGGCGATGACGTTCGACGAATGGTTGCGGCCCGTCCGTGAGCGAACCGACTGGATGCCGCTCGATACTTTCGTTCGCGATGACGCGACGTCCCGCGATTACGTGGTCGATGCCAACTGGGCTCTGTACGTCGATAACTACTCGGAAGAATTCCACATTCCGTATGTGCACGCCGGCCTGTCGGATCAGCTCGACTACGGCGCATACCGTACGGAGGTCTTCGAGTACGGCAGCCTGCAGCTCGGGTTCGCCAAGCCGGGTGAAACCGTTTTCGACCTGCCGCGCGGCCATCCCGAGCACGGCCAGTCGCTCGCAGCGCTGTACTTCTGGCTGTTCCCCAACCTCATGCTGAATTTCTACCCGTGGGGACTGTCGGCGAACGTCGTTCAGCCGCTCGGTCCGTCTCGCACGAAAGTCTCCTTCATCTCATACGTATGGGGGGAAGAACTGCGCGACAAGGGCGTCGGCGCCGGTCTCCACCTGGTAGAGATGGAGGACGAAGAAGTGGTCGAGTCAGTCCAGGCCGGAGTGCGATCGAGCTTGTACGATCGCGGCAGGTACTCGCCGAAGCGGGAGATAGGGACTCATCATTTCCACCGATTACTCGCCGGATTCATGAATCACGGCGAGTGATAAACTTCAATCGCGGAGCATGAAAAGACGAATCGATCGTTCTGCCGCCTTGCGCGGAGTCGCGGCAGCGGCACTCCTGGCATCGTGCTCCACACCCCTCGCGTCCGGCCCCGGCGCCGAGGTCGCGACGCGTAAAGCAGGCACGGAGATACTGTGGGACAGCTACGGCGTGCCGCACATCTTCGCGAGTAATCGGAACGGGTTGGCTTACGGCCTGGGCTGGGCGCAGATGCGCAACCATGGCGACCTTCTCCTGCGGCTGTTCGCTCAGGCGCGCGGTCGTGGAGCCGAGCTGCTTGGAGAGACATACATCGAAGACGACCGGTGGACGTGGACAATGGGAATCCCCGGCCGCTCGACCGAGTGGCTGAACGTGCAGTCGCCGGCGATGCGAGCGCACCTGTCCGCTTTTGTCGATGGCATTAACGCGTTCGCGCGCGAGAATCCCGCGATGGTTGGTGATTCGGTTCGTGCTGTCCTGCCGGTTACCGAGCTCGATGTGCTTTCGAATCTGCAACGAAATCTTCTGGCCGCATTCATCACGTCGCGTCAGAAAGCGCAGGACGGCACCCGCGCGTGGCAAGAGCGCGGATCGAATGCCTGGGCGATCGCGCCGTCGCGCTCGGCGAGCGGCAAGGCGATGCTGCTGGCGAACCCGCACCTACCCTGGGCGGACATGTTCACCTGGCTCGAGGCCCAGCAGGCGATGCCCGGCCTCGACTTGTATGGAGCAGCAATCATTGGTAGCCCGGTCCTCAATATCGCGTTCAACGATTTTCTGGGCTGGACGCACACGGTGAACACACAGGACGGAGAGGACCTGTACGAGCTCACGCTCGAGGGCCGCGGATACAGGTGGGATGGAGGCGTACGCCAGTTCGAAACCGAGCGCCGGCTGATCCAGGTCCGCGGCGCCGAGGCAGGGGGCGCGCCGCGGACGGACACCCTCGTGATCCGCCGCTCGGTGCACGGACCGGTCGTCGCCGACAAGCCCGGCAAGGCCATCGCCCTCCGCGTCGTCGGTCTCGATGCGGCGTTCTCGCTGGAGCAGTGGTGGAACATGGGGCAGGCCCGGAACCTGGCCGCGTTCCAGGCAGCGATCCGGCCCAACCAGATCTCCGGACAGAACATCACGTACGCGGATCGCGACGGCCACATCATGTATTTCTACGGCGGCAACACGCCGGTGCGGGCCGCGGGGGGCCGCGCGCACTGGGAGGGCATCGTACCGGGAGATGGTCCGGGGAATCTGTGGACCATGGTTCACGGCTTCGACGAGATGCCGAAGGTCATGGATCCGCCGAGCGGTTACGTGCAGAATGCGAACGACCCGCCGTGGTGGTCCACGTTTCCTGTCGCGCTCGACCCCTCTCGATACCCGCCTTATCTCGCTACCCGCTCGATGTCATTGCGCGCGCAGCGATCGGTCGCGATGCTCGAATCCGATTCGAGCATCACCCTCGAGGAGTTGATCTCGTACAAGCATTCGACGCGGATGCTGCTGGCCGACCGGATCCTCGACGATCTGCTTCCGCTCGCCGCGGCAAGCCGAAGCAGCGTGGTGAGAGATGCCGGAGACGTGCTTGCGCGATGGGATCGAAGCGCTGACAACGCGAGCCGGGGTGCGGTCCTGTTCGTGGAGTGGTGGAGAGTCGCGGGCCAGACGACTCGGCCTGGAACGAGCGTATGGGCGCGACCGTGGAGCATTGACTCACCGCGTTCTACCCCCGACGGTCTCTCGAACCCGGGGGCTGCAATCGCTGCGCTCGAGACCGCGGCGACGAACGTCGTCAGGAGATTCGGGGCGATCGACGTCAAGTGGGGTGACGTATACAGGCTGCGTCGGGATAACGTCGATCTTCCTGCAAACGGCGCTCAGGGAAGCCATGGCGTATTCAGGCCTATCGGCTACGAGGCGGACGGTCCGAACCGTTATCGGGCTGTAAGCGGCGACAGCTACGTGGCAGCCATCGAATTCGCGAATCCCGTTCGGGCGCGATCGATCGTCGGTGTGGGTAACGCATCGCGAGCAGGATCCCCTCACCGGACCGATCAGCTCGAACTGCTCACCCGAAAAGAGCTCAAACCCGTCTGGCGCACGCGCGCGGAGATAATGGCCCACCTTGAGCTGCGAGAACTCCAATGAGTTCCAGAGAGCCGCGACCGTACGTGCTGAGCGAGGCGACATGGAAAGAGATCTCCGCCACGCGTTTCGATGTCGCGATCCTGCCGTGGGGCGCTACGGAAGCTCACAACTACCATCTCCCGTACGGGACGGATGTCTACGAGTGCGATTACTTCGCCGCCGAGTCGGCGAAAATGGCGGCTGGTGCTGGAGTCAAGGTGATGGCGCTGCCTACCGTTCCCTTCGGCGTGAACACCGGCCAGCTCGATATTCCCTTCTGCATCAACATGAATCCGAGCACGCAGGCATTGGTGCTTCGCGACATCGTGCGGGCTCTCGATCAGCAGGGAATTCACAAGCTGCTGATTCTGAATGGCCACGGCGGGAATGACTTCAAGCAGATGATCCGTGAGCTGCAGCCCGAAACGCGCGTGTTTCTCTGCGCGGTCAACTGGTGGCAGATAGTCGACGGACGCGAGTACTTCGAGGAGCTCGGCGATCATGCGGGAGAGCTCGAGACCAGCGTGATGCTTCACTGCGCGCCGGAGCTGGTGCGGCCGCTGGACGAAGCTGGCGAGGGGAAAGCGCGCTCCCCAAGGATCGCCGCCATGCGGGAGGGCTGGGCGTGGGCGCCGAGGAGATGGACTCAGGTTACCGCTGACACCGGAATCGGGAATCCGGCGGCGGCGACCGCCGACAAGGGCGCCCGGTACGCCGGCGCGGTTACATCGAAGCTTGCGGAACTACTGAAGGAGTTGGCGCGTCTTCATCCGAGCGATCTTTACTCATGACGTCCGGCTCCTCGTGCAGGAGCCCCACACGGATGCACACGACGATCACCGCGAGCAACGGAACCGCGACCAGCAATCCCAGGAACCCGAACAGGATCGCCATCACCGCCTGAACCAGGATCGTCAGCGCCGGCGCGAGATCGAGGCCTTCCTTCATCAGAATCGGAATCAGGATGTGATTCTCGAGGAACTGGATCGCGACGTACGCGAGCGTAACGAACAGCGCTTTTTCCGGTGAATCCACGAACCCCATCGCAATCGCCGGCAGCGCGCTGAGAATCGGTCCCAGAGTTGGCACGAACTCCAGGAGGCCTGCGAGGATCCCGAGCGGAATCGCCGCGCGCACGTCGAGTGCGAGCAACACTCCGGTGGTGACGACGCCGATCACGATCATTGCAATGAACTGGGTTACCAGCCATTTGCGAAGCGTGGCGCCGATGGCCCCCAGCACCACTCCGGCTCGCTCCCGGTTCTGCGGAGGTAGAAGCCGCAGCGCGCCGCGCTGGTACAGGCCCGGATCCACCGCGACGTAAAGGGTTACGAACAGCACGAGCAGCACTGCCGCAAGGACTGCGAGTGTAGAGCCGAGTACCGGCAGGAAATAGCGACCAGCACCGCTCAGCTGTGACGTCAGCCGCGCGCGTAAGCCTTCGGGCTCCTTTTCCGTTACGACCTGGACTGTCGGAGCCTGCGTGCCGCTACGCCCCGCGCGCGCCAGAGAGTCAGGGTCGGGAACGCCGAGAACCGTCCCCACGACGCCACCACTCTGCCCCTCGAGCCAGTTCTCGAGCTTGTCGAGTGCTTCCGGCAGCTTGGTTCTCAGCTCGGTGCTCTGTTCCCGCACGGTCGGCCCCATCCAGGCTACAAAACCGCCCAGCAACCCGAGGAACGCGAGGACGATCAGGGGAGCGCCGACCGCGCGCGGAACACGAAACTTCTGCAGCCGGTCGGCGCCGGCGCTTACCGCGATGGCAAAGAGAACGCCGAGGAAAACCGTGAGGATGATGCTGCGCGTGCGCCAGAACAGCTGGAGCAGCACGTACATCGCGGCCAACAGCACCACGACGCGCAGAGCGGTTTTGTCGCGAACCATCCCTGAGCCGTTCATGCGTGCCATTTTATAGTGTCGGCCGCCATTGTGGTAGCCGAAAAAACGGAGAGGGCAGGGATGGATCGTGTCGTGGATGGAGGCCGGTTGGGCATCGCCGCTGACCTGCCGGTCGTAAGCTCCGCAACCGTCGCAGCCTACACGGGAGCGTGACCGTGAAGTCGGAGGCGGCCGGGGACATGTCGGCGGAAGAGTTTCGCCGATACGGCCACATGGTCGTGGACAGGATTGCCCGCTACCTCGAGGAAGTGGAGCGCTCGCCCGTCCTCAGCCGCGCGGCGCCAGGGGAAATTCGGGCTTCGCTCCCGAAGGCCGCGCCGCGCGCGGGTGAAGGCATGCACGACATCCTTGCCGACTTCGAGACGAAGATTCTCCCGGGAATAACGCATTGGAATCACCCCGGGTTCATGGCGTATTTCGCCATCACCGGCTCGGGTCCGGGAATCCTCGGCGAGATGCTGACTGCGGGGCTGAACGTGAATGGCATGTTGTGGCGCGGGAGCCCTGCCGCGACGGAGCTGGAAGAGGTCACGCTCGATTGGCTGCGCCAGCTGATGGGATTGCCCAATCCGCTGTTCGGAGAAATCACGGACACGGCCTCATCCAGCACCTTGTACGCGTTGGCCGCAGCGCGCGAGTTCGCGGCAATCAATCCGCCCGAGATCGGAACCGCCGTCCGGCCGTTGCGCGTGTACGCCTCTTCGGAGGCGCACTCGAGCGTGGACAAGGCGGTGATGACTCTGGGCCTTGGAGCCGCGGGAATTCGTCACATACCGGTGGACGATTCCTTTCGCATGCGCGCGGACCTGCTGGCGGCAGCGATCGCGGAGGATCGCGCCGGTGGCGCGCGGCCGATCGCGGTCGTGGGAACCGTGGGCACGACCGGTACGACGGCCATCGATCCGATCCCCGAGATCGCCGATATTTGCGAGCGCGAGCGGCTGTGGCTGCACGTGGATGCGTCCTACGCGGGCGTTGCGGCGATCGTTCCCGAAAAGCGACACGTGCTCGCCGGCGTCGAGCGAGCGCATTCGCTGGTCGTGAATCCGCATAAGTGGCTCTTCGTGCCCATCGACTGCTCGGTGCTCTACACTCGCGAGCCGGACGCCCTGAAGGCTGCGTTTTCATTGCCGCTCGAGATTCTGCGCACGCCCGAGCCGGGCGTGACGAATCTGATGGACTACGGTATGTCTCTCGGCCGGAGATTCCGCGCTCTCAAGCTGTGGTTCGTGCTGCGGTACTTCGGCGAGGACGGTCTCGCCGCGCGATTGCGCGAGCACATGCGGCTGGCGCAGATCGTGGCCCGGTGGGCGGAACAGTCGGCCGCGTTCGAGCTATGCGCTCCGGTGGAGTTCTCCACTGTAGTGTTCCGCTACAATCTGCCGGGAGCTGAGCCGGAAGCCGCGAACGCCGCGAACGCGAAACTGCTGCGACTCGTAAACGAGAGCGGCGAGGTGTTTCTTTCCGGAACGAAGATTCGCGGCGTCCAGGTGCTTCGCCTGACGATTGGAAATCTACGCACGACCGAGCAGCATGTGCTCCGCGCGCTGGAGCTTCTCGAACGGACCGCAGAGGACATATGAAGATCATCACAGCTCTGGCGCTGGCCGCGAGCGTCGCGGCGGCCGACCCCGCCGGAGGACAGGAACGGGATAGAAATCTGGACCGCGCGGTTCGCGTCCTGCGGAGCACGCCGTTGATAGACGGACATAACGATTTGCCCTGGGCGATCCGCGAGCACGAAATGCGTCCGCGCGACGTCGAAGCGTACGATCTTCGCAACCGGACTGCGGGCCACACCGATCTGGACCGCCTGAGGCAGGGAATGGTCGGAGGCCAGTTCTGGTCCGTCTACGTGCCTGGCGAAATACGGGATTCCGGGTACGCGCGCGTTCAACTCGAGCAGATCGACATCGCGCGTCGCTTGATAGCCAAGTATCCCGACCGCCTCGCGCTCGCGCTCACGGCGGACGACGTGCGACGGGAGTTCAGGAGGGGAAGGATCGGGTCCGTGCTCGGGATGGAAGGGGGGCACGTCATCGAGAACTCGCTGGGAGCGCTGAGGGCTTATTACGCGCTGGGCGCGCGGTACATGACGCTAACCCACAATGTCACGCTGGACTGGGCCGACGCGGCGATGGACTCCGCCCGGCACGGCGGGCTCAGCGGTTTCGGCGAAGAGGTCGTGCGCGAGATGAACCGGCTGGGTATGCTCGTCGATCTGTCACACGCGTCTCCCGGCACCATGAGCGATGCGCTCAACGTGAGCGAGGCGCCGGTGATATTCTCGCACTCGTCAGCGAGAGCTCTCGCGAATGTGCCGAGAAACGTCCCTGACTCGGTGCTCCGGCGGCTTCCGGTCAATGGCGGCGTGGTGATGGTCACCTTTGTTCCCGGTTTCATATCGCAGGCAGTTGTGGATCATGCCGCCGCCAGGAGGCGATTCGGCAACGACACGACGACCGCGGAGTTTCGCAGGTGGCGCGCATCCTCATCGCGGCCGAGGGCGACTCTGTCCCAGGTGGCCGATCACATCGAGCACATCCGGAGCGTGGCAGGCATCGACCACGTTGGGATCGGAGGCGATTTCGACGGGATCAGCGAGGTCGTTCTCGGACTGGAGGACGTGTCGAAGTATCCTGATCTTTTCGCAGAGCTGGCTCGCCGCGGATGGAGCGATGCGGATCTGCGAAAGCTCGCGGGCGAGAACGTCCTCCGTGTGATGGCCGACGCCGAGGCCGTGGCCGCGCGCGCGCAGGGGAAGAGACCGGCGTCCACCAGGTCGATCACGGACTTCTGAGATGCCATGGTCTCGGTGCGCGCGGCTGGTTTCGTTGCTTGCGGTGGGCCACGCTCTGTCCGCAACCGGGTGCGCGCGCGACACGACGCCGGTCATCTGGGCCGCGACGCTGGAAGAAGCACGGTCCGCGGTTCCGGGCTCAACGGTCCGCGTGAGGGTGGACGCCGAGATCGACCGCGGGTGGTACTTCTACTCTGTGACCCAACCCGCCGGCGGCCCGATCCCCGCTCGAATATGGTTGTCGGACACGAGCGTCTTCCGGCCGGCTGGAAATGTCAGCGGGCCCGCACCCGTGCGATCGTTCGACCAGACGTTCAAGATGGTCGTCGAGAAGTATCCGAAGTCGCCAAGGTTCGTGCTGCCGGTCAGGATCCCTGACGATGCGCCTGCGGGTGCCGCGGAAATCAGAGTCACCGCCATGTACCAGGCCTGCAATGACTCCATCTGCCTCTCACCCGCGACCGTGACCATGTCCGTGCCGATGATCATCGCGGGTAACTGACTCAGACTATCTGCTGCCGGATAAGGGAATCGAGCTGCGGCGGCTCGATGGGGAAAGTGAATGAATCCGAATGGGAGGGCGCCGCGACTCTTCTGACGTAATCCGCTTCGCGGGAGGCACTGAAGAGGATCAGCCGGGCACCGACCTCCCTCGCGGCTTTGAACAGATCCTCACCGCAGTCCCGGTGATCGCAGTCCACAATCACGACGCCCGGGAGAGTTCGGCGCACTGCGCCAGCCGAGCCCTCGCCCGGCTCGGCGAACGAGACCAAATGGCCGGTGGTTTCGACCAGCAATCCCAGAAGAGCGGCGATCAGCTCTTCGCGCGCGACAATGAGAACGGAAATCGAGTCCGGCATCCGACACCTGAGGGGGACTGACAGGGAAACCCACCGACGATCGCAATACGCGGGCCGCTCCCGGAGCACACTTCACTTGCGCAATGAATTTCGGACGGTAGGTTGCCTATCTTCGCGCAGCAAACAGATGGAACGTGCCCACCGATTGCCCCCTTTCCTTGAATTTTCTCGCCGATTTTTCTGATGAAGGGGCAGGCAAGGGCGGACTCGCGTCCTCCGGTCTATCGGGCGCGACCGTCGCCCGTCTCCGGGGCGCGTTGACGAGGCAAATCGAGCATCCCGATGCGGCTGATCCGGAGCTCGCGCGGGTCCTCCGCCAGATCGTCACCGAAGCTCGCAACCGCCAGATACGGGCGGAGCAGCTGGTGTTGATCCTGAAGAACGTCTGGGATTCGCTACCCGAGGCCCGGTATGCTATCGACCGCGAGGCGCAGACGCAGGTGAAGCAGCGCCTTATCACGCTCTGCATCAAGGCATACTACGGGGCGTAAGAGCGTTGCTGGCTGCTGCCTGTTAGCTCTTGGCTTTCGTTGTTAATTGTAGCCGACAGCACTAAGCGCTCTTTCGAGGTTTCCACCTGCCCACTGCACTTCCCCCCAAACTCCGACGGCGCCTCCTCGCGGAGCTGGTCGACCGCTTTCGCGGCAACCGGCAGGAGGCGCTCGTCGGTCCCATTCGCGGAGAAGTCCTCGGCGCGGACCGCCTTGCGGCGCGAGCGCGGTACGTGGCGGGGGCGCATCGCCTTGCGCCGCCACAAAAAAAGCGCGCGCCAGAGCCGCTGCTTCAGCGGCTGGACAGCACGCGCGAGATTCTTGCGCGCGTCTATTCAGCTCTCAACGACGGTGCCGAGCGCGAGGTCGACATCAGTCCCGCGGGCGACTGGTTTCTGGACAATTTCTACATCATCCAGGAGCATATCCGTGAGGTGAGGACCAGCCTGCCCCGCGAGTATTACCGGGAGCTTCCGAAGCTGGCGGGCGGGCCGCTGACAGATCACCCGCGAGTGTACGAAGTCGCGACCGAGCTGATCGCCCATACCGAGGGCCACCTCGACTTGGAGAACATCACCCTCTTTGTAAGAGAGTACCAGGAAGTCGCGCAGCTCAAGCTCGGCGAGCTGTGGGCCATTCCGGCGATGCTGCGCCTCGGCCTCGTGGAGAACATCAGACGGATGGCGCTCCGGCTGGAAGCGCGACTGCAGGAGGTCGCCGTCGCCGACCTGTGGGCCATTCGCCTCCACACCGCGAACCAGCAATCGGACCAGGCGCTGGCCACCGCGCTGAGGGACTTCGTCGACCATCATCCGCGACTGACTCCGACGTTCGTCGCGCGGTTCTTACAGCAGCTGCGTGGATACCAGTCGAACTTTACTCCGCTTGTGTGGCTCGAGCAGTGGATCGCCGAGGACGGGCCGACGACGGAGGAAGCGGTCACCCGGTCGAACCGGCGCGTGGCGCTGACGCAGATCACGGTCGTGAACTGCATCATGAGTCTGCGAACCATCGGCAGGCTCGACTGGAAAACTTTCGTAGAGTCGCAGAGCGCCGTCGAGCATGTTCTGCGCGAAGATCCAAGCGGCGACTATGCGCAGATGACGTTCGGCTCCCGAGATCATTACCGTCACGTGGTCGAGGGGATAGCCAAGCGATCGGACCAGCCCGAGGAATCCGTCGCGCGGCTGGCGATCGAGATGGCCGGGCACAGCGAGGGACGTGAGAAGCACGTCGGGTTCTGGCTCCTGGACGCAGGACGCGCCCGGCTCGAGGAGCGCACCGGTTACCGCACTTCCTGGCGCGAAGGCCTGCATCGGCGGGTGCTCCGGCACCCCAACGCGACGTACTTCGGCGGGATCCTGCTCGCGACGCTGGGCTTCCTCGCGTTGCTGTGGAGGGTGACCGATCCGCTGAGCAACGCGCAGCAGGGGCTGCTGATTCTGCTCGCCGGCATCCCGGTCAACGACGTCGCAATCAACCTGATCAACCAGCTGGTGACGTATCTCCTTCCGCCGCGAACCATTCCACGCCTCGAGTACAGGGAGACTGGAATACCGGAGGAATGCCGGACGGTCGTGGTCGTGCCGACGTTGTTCGGGAGCGTCGCCGCGGTTCGCGAGGCGCTGGAGCATGTCGAGGTTCAGTTTCTGGCGAACCGCGACCCGCTGCTCCATTTCGCGATCCTGAGTGATTTCACGGACGGCGCGACGCAGCACAGGGAGGAAGACGAAGAAATCGTCCATGCCGCGGTTGCCGGCATTCAGGCGCTCAATGCAAAGCATCCAGCTCCCGCGATGCGCGCCGGCGAGTCGTTCTATCTTTTCCATCGCCAGCGGTTGTGGAACGCGAAGCAGAACGTGTGGATGGGGTGGGAGCGAAAGCGCGGCAAGCTTTCCCAATTCAACAAGTTTCTTCGCGGCGGGGAGCAGGACGCATTTTCCACTGTCGTAGGCGATGCCGCCGCCCTGCAGCACGTGCGGTACGTGATCACGCTGGACAGCGACACCGTGCTACCCAGGGACGCGGCACAGCTGCTGGTCGGGACGATGGCTCACCCGCTCAACCGCCCGATGTATGACCGGCGCTACGGCCGAGTGGTGAGTGGCTACGGGATAATGCAGCCGCGCATCGGCGTGTCGCTCACGAGTGCGCATCGGTCGCGCTTCGCGGCGATCCATTCGGGGCACCCGGGCGTCGATCCGTACACCACTGCCGTTTCCGACGTGTATCAGGACCTGTACGCGGAGGGTAGCTTCGCGGGCAAGGGGATCTACGATCTCGACGCGTTCGAGCGCGCGACGGAGGGTCGTTTTCCAGAGAACAGGCTCTTGAGTCACGATCTGATCGAGGGCACGTACAGCCGGGCCGCGCTCGTCACCGACACTCAGCTGTACGACGACTACCCGACGCGATACCTGGCGTTTACACGCCGGAAGCATCGCTGGATTCGAGGCGACTGGCAGATCTCCGGATGGCTGCGCGACACTGTGCCGGGACCGAACGGGCCGATGCGCAACAGGCTTTCGACCATCTCGCGGTGGAAGATTTTCGACAATCTGCGCCGCAGCGTGGTGGAAATGGCGCAGCTCACGATGCTGGTGGGTGGTTGGCTGTGGCTCGACCTGAACGCCGTTCGCTGGACAGCGGTGACGGTCCTGACGATCGCCATGCCGTGGATCGTCTCGCTGGTGCTCGCGGCGATCCGCCCGCCGTCCGACCAATCATGGACCGCGTACTATGCGGCCGTGTGGCGCGATTGGACGGTGAGCGTGCAACAGGTGGCGCTGGCGGTCGTGTTTCTTCCGCACCAGGCCCTGATCTCGGGAGACGCGATCATCAGGACGCTCGTGCGCCTGGCGGTCACCAAGACCAACCTCCTCGAGTGGCAGACCGCGTCGCAGGTGGAGCGAACGATGGGCGGCGGGCAGAGCGAGGTGTGGAGGAAGATGTGGCCGGTGCCTGCGATAACCCTTGCCTTCGCCGTCGCGCTGGTCGTGGCTCCTTCCGTATTTCTACCCGGCGCCGCTGGCGTGCACGCGGCCGGCTCACCCCTCGACCTACCGACATTCATCGTGGCGCTGACGACACTCGGACTCTGGACGATCTCGCCCTCGATCGCCAGCGCATTGAGCGCGCCTGCCATTCCGCGGGAAGTTCATCTCACCGAGGGAGAGCGACAGGCCGCGTTCAGGTACGCGCGCCTTCACTGGCATTTCTTCGAACGGTTCGTGTCCGAGGAAACGCAGTGGCTGGCTCCCGACAACTTCCAGGAAGATCCGAATCCAGTGGTCGCCATGCGCACGTCGCCGACCAACATCGGGTTGCAACTGCTGAGCATCGTGTCCGCAGCGGACCTTGGCTTCATCGATCGCGACGAGATGTTGGAGAGGATGGAGCGGGTGTTTCGCGCGATGGAGCGCATGCGACGCTTTCGCGGCCATTTCTTCAACTGGTACGAGCTGACGGAGCTCCGGGTCCTCGAACCGGCTTACATCTCCACCGTTGATAGCGGAAATCTTGCTGGGCATCTGATCGCGCTGAAGCAGGCATGTCTCGGGACCATCGAGAAGGGGAATCCGTCGCCGGATCAGGAAAAGCGTTTGCTCGCGGTCGCCAACCGCGCGAACGACTACGTGCTCGAGATGGATTTCACATTTCTGTTCGACGAGAGGCGGAAGCTTTTCTCGATCGGCTACAGGCAGAGCAACGATACGCTCGACAACTCGTTCTATGATCTGCTCGCGTCCGAGGCGAGGCTTGCGTCGTTCATCGCGATAGCCAAGGACGACGTGGATCCCGAACACTGGTTCCGCCTCGGCCGCTCGCTGTCCGCGGCCGCGGGCACGCAGACATTGTTGTCGTGGAGCGGGAGCATGTTCGAGTACCTGATGCCGGTTCTCGTCATGCAATCGTTCCCGTTCACCCTCCTGGATCAGACGTACCGCGGCGCAGTCCGGCGCCACATCGCCTACGGCGCGGAGCGAGGCGTTCCCTGGGGTGTCTCGGAGTCTGCGTACAACGCGCGCGACCGGAACCAGACTTATCAATACAGGGGATTCGGCGTCCCGGAGCTCGCCCTCAAGCGGGGACTGCGAAACGATCTTGTCGTGGCCCCATACGCCACCATGCTCGCGATGCTGGTGGAGCCGCACCAGTCGATCCGGAATCTCACGGCGCTCGAAGCAGAAGGCGCACTCGGGCCGTACGGTTTCCGCGAGGCCATCGACTATACGCGCCCGCTTACCGGCTCCAGGCGCGCCGTCGTGGGCGCGTACTTCGCCCACCATGTCGGGATGAGCGTGGTCGCGCTGACCAACGCTCTCAAGCGGCAGGTATGGCAGCGGCGATTCCACACGGATCCGCTCGTCCGGTCGGCCGAGCTGATGCTGCACGAGCGGATACCTCGGCGGCTGACGGTGCAGAATCCGCCGAGCGACGAGACCGTCTCGCTGCGGGCGCCGCGAGAAACCGAGAAGCCGGCGGCACGCGAGATAGACACGCCCAATACGTCGCAGCCCAGGATAGCGATCCTCGGCAATCCACCGTACACGATTCTGGTGACGAATGCCGGCGGCGGATACAGCCGCTACGGCAACTCCGCCGTGACACGCTGGCGAGCGGACGGCACGCGCGACTCGTACGGGCAATGGTGCTACCTCAGGGACATGAGCACCGGGCGCGTATGGTCGACGTCGTACCAACCGACCTGCGTCGCCCCTTCGAACTACAGCGTGGTGTTCTCGGCGGATCGCGTCTCGTTCATTCGCCGTGACGATGACATTGAGACGCATACCGAGATCGCCGTAGTCTCGGAGGACGCGGCAGAAGTAAGGCGTGTCACGGTTATCAACCGCTCTTCGGTGATGAAGGAGATCGAGCTCACGAGCTACGGCGAGATCGTGCTCGCGCCGCAGGCGACGGACCGTGCTCATCCGGCGTTCGGAAATCTGTTCGTCGAGACCGAATGGCTGGGCAAGAACACGGCGATTCTGGCGAGTCGCCGCCCGCGCTCCAACTCCGAGAAGACCATCTGGTGCGCCCACATCGTCGCGGTCGGACCCGAAGCGGTGGGTGAGGTGACGTACGAGACGGATCGCGGCCGTTTCATCGGTCGTGGGAGATCGCGCCGATTTCCAGCCGCCATGGAGGCCGGAACCGAGCTGACGGGAACCGTCGGCGCCGTTCTGGATCCGATATTCTCTTTGCGAGTGCGGATAAAGATTCCGCCCGGGCGGTCGGCCAAGGTTTCGTTCACCACGCTTGCGGCCGAGGATCGCCAGCGCGCCGTTCAGCTCGCGGATCTGTACCACGACCCGTACAGTGCGCGGCGCGCGCTCGATCTGTCGTGGGCACAGGCGCAAGCGGAGCTGCGGGACCTGGGGATTGGGCCTGCCGACTCCGCGCTGTACCAGCAGCTGGCCGGTCATCTTCTCTACCCGCATCCGGCATTGCGTGTTGCGGACCAGATGCCGCGCGCGGTGTCGTATCCCCAGGAGACGTTGTGGCCTCAGGGCATCTCCGGGGACTGGCCCATTCTCCTTGCGACCATCGATACGGCCGCTGGGATGCCCAGCGTGCGACAGCTCCTCCACGCGCACCAGTATTGGAGGCTGAAGGGAGTTACCTCGGATCTCGTGATCATCAACGACATTCCATCGAGCTACCTGCAACAGCTGCAGGAAGAGCTGATGACCACGGTGATGGCGTCGAGCGAGGCGGCGCTGCTGGACCGGCCGGGCGGCGTATTCATCCGGCGTGCCGATCTTCTCAAGCCGGAGGAGCTAACGCTCCTGCGGAGTCTCGCGCGGATACACGTCGAATGCGACGGGCTTGGCCTCGGCAATTTTCTGGAGATCACCGACGTGGAGCCCGAGTACCCAGCGCCCTTTGCCGCTCCGGCGCGTCGGCGAACCGCCGCCGGCACGGCTCCGCCACGGCGCGAACCCGACGTGGCGACCGGCGCCGATCTGGCGTTGTTCAACGGCTTGGGCGGGTTCGACGCGAAGGGCGCTTACGAGATAAGGCTCACGGGCGAGCAGCTGCCACCGGCGCCGTGGGCGAACGTCGTTGCGAACGAAGTGGGCGGCTTCTGCGTGAGCGAGGCGGGGTCGGGGTTCAGCTGGGCGGAGAGTAGTTACTTCTACCGGCTCACCCCCTGGCACAACGATCCCATACGTGATCCCTCGACCGACTGCATCTATCTGCGGGACGAAGAAACGGGCGAAGTATGGTGTCCGACTCCTTCGCCCATACGCGATGCGTCGCCGTACACCGTCCGGCACGGAGCAGGCTGGTCAACCTTCGACCACGAGCATAACGGTATCAGAACATCGCTCCGTATCGGGCTCGCGCCGTCGGAGGCGGTCAGGATCAGCACGCTCACGCTGCACAACAGCGGAGATACGCCGCGGCGGCTGAGCCTGACGCAATACTCGGAGTGGGTGTTGGGTGTCACGCGCGACCAGGCGCAGCATCACGTGATCACCCGGTTCGACGAGTCCGCGGCCGCGCTGCTCGCCCACAATTCGTTCGACTCCTATTTCTCGAGATACGTGGCCTTCGCCGCGATGAGCGAGAAGCTGACGGCGTTCACTTCGGATCGCCGGGAGTTTCTCGGACGCAACGGAAGCACCAGCAATCCGCGCGGACTGGAACGCGGCGGGCTCGGCAGCCGGACGGGGCCGTCGGTGGATCCGTGCGCGGCGCTGCAGACGGAGCTGTCGCTCGACCCGGGAGAAACGCGCGAGGTGGTATTTCTCCTCGGCGCGGCGCTGGGAGATCAGGGCGCGCGCGAGGCGGTAGCGCGTTATCGCGGAGTGACCGACGCGGTGACCGCGATCGAGCGAACCAATTCGTCGTGGTCCGATCGGTTGTCCGTGCTCACGGTGAAGACTCCCGACCCGGCGTTCGATGTTCTGTTCAACAGCTGGCTGCTGTACCAGGCGTTGTCCTGCCGGATGCTGGGGCGCTCGGCGGTATACCAGTCCAGCGGGGCGTACGGGTTTCGCGATCAGCTCCAGGATTCGACTGCGCTGCTGTATGCCGAGCCGGCGATGGCGCGCGAGCAGATCGTGCGAGCGGCGAGCAGGCAGTTCGTGGAAGGCGACGTGCAGCATTGGTGGCATCCGCAAACCGGACGTGGCGTGCGTACGCGATTCTCCGACGATCTCGTCTGGCTCCCGTACGTGGTGGACCGCTACATCACCGTCACGGGCGACGAGACCGTGCTGGACGAGTCCGTTCCGTTTCTCTCTATGCGCGAGCTCAATCCCGACGAGGACGAGGTCTACGATCTACCGCAGACTACGGAAGAGCAGGCTCCGGTGTACGAGCACTGCCTGCGCGCGCTCGCGCGGGCCTGCACCAAAGGCTCTCACGGCCTTCCGCTCTTTGGCAGCGGCGACTGGAACGACGGGATGAATCGTGTCGGTATCGAGGGGCGTGGCGAGAGCGTGTGGCTCGCGTGGTTCCTGATAGCGACGCTCCGTCCGTTCGCCGCGATATGCGAGCGGCGTGGTGATGGCGATATAGCGGCCCGGCTCCGTGCTACCGCCGACGAATATGCGGCAGCGGTCGAGCAGCACGCCTGGGACGGCGACTGGTATAGACGCGCGTACTTCGACGATGGCTCACCACTCGGCTCGAAGGATAGCGACGAAGCCAAAATTGACTCGATCGCGCAAAGCTGGAGCGTCATCTCCGGAGCTGCGAGGCCGGAGAGGGCGGCGCGGGCGATGGAATCGCTGTACGAGCATCTTGTCGACAAGGAGGCCGGCCTGGTCGTGCTGCTGAAGCCCCCATTCGATAACACCGAGCACAACCCTGGGTACATCCGCGGGTACGTCCCCGGAGTTCGCGAGAACGGCGCGCAGTACACTCACGCCGCTCTTTGGGCGGTCCTGGCTACGGCTTTACGGGGCGACGGAGATCGCGCGTACGAGTTATTCCAGATGATCAACCCGATCTCGCATACGCGAAATGCCGACGAGATCGACCGGTACAAGGTGGAGCCTTACGTCGTGGCGGCGGACGTATACACGGCAAAGGATCATGTCGGTCGTGGCGGATGGACATGGTACACGGGATCCGCAGGATGGATGTATCGTGTTGCGCTCGAAGCCATCCTTGGCTTCACCAAGCAGGGGAATACTCTACGCGTCGACCCACGCATTCCGGCAGCGTGGAATGGATTCTCCATCACTTACAGGTTCGGAGCGAGCACGTATCAGATCGACGTCGCGAAGGGCGACGAGGGAAGGAGCGGCACCGTAGCAGTCGATGGGGTCGCCGTTCCGGATGGCGTGATTCAGCTGCGCGATGATGGAGCGACGCACAGCGTGCGGATCAGTCTTTCGCCGCTTCCCTCGCCACAGGCTCAAGACGGGCGATTGCCGGTCCGTTGATAACATTGCCGTACGGATCGAAGCGCGATCCGTGGCACGGGCAGTCCCACGTCTTCTCGCCCGAGTTCCAATCAACGATGCCGTAGAGATGCGTGCAAACGGCTGAGCACATGTGCACGTCACCGGCGTCGTCGCGATAAACGGCGACTTTCCTGCCGCCCGCTCTGAGCACTGCACCCGACCCCGGCTCGACGGCTTCCACGCTGGCCACGTCACCGGCGGTAAACCAATCCTTGTACTGGATCATGACATTGGCGGTTTCCTTCGCGAACCGCGGACTTGTGCGCAACGTGATGCGGGATGGGTCGTACAGCTTGGCCCATGGATTCTTGCGCTTCGCTATCAGATCCGTCAGGAGCATCCCCGCGATGGCGCCGTGCGTGATGCCGTTGCCGGAATCGCCCGTTGCCACGTAGATGTTCTGATCCGTTCCGGGGTTCTTCCCGATGAAGCCCATGTAGTCCACGGGCTCCATGATCTGCCCGGACCAGCGATACGCCACGCGGCTCGCCATGGGAAAGCGCTTACTGACCCACTCTTCCAGGGAGCGGAATCGGGCGGACGCATCGTCTTTCTGGCCGGTCTTGTGGTCCTCTCCGCCCACGATGAGGATGTCGCTCGCGTCCGGGCCCGCCGAATGATCGGCGCGATGAATGCGGAGGTAGTGATATGGACTTTGCGTGTCCCACAGAAGGACCGCCGGTACAGAGCCGCGAGGGACTTCCGCGCCGATGACGTAGCTCCTGTACGCCGCCTGTTTCGTGTGAATGATGATCCAGTCGTTCACGGGCGTGTTCGTCGCGACCACCACGCTTTCCGCCGAGATTACGTGGCCGGCACTGGTCTTCACGGTGGCTGGCTCACCGTCCTCGATCCGGTCTGCGTGCGTCCCACAGTAGATCTGGCCGCCGTCGCGAATGATCGCGCGTGCCAGACCAGCCAGAAACTTGAGGGAGTGAAACTGCGCCTGGCGGGGAAAGCGCAGTGCTGGCCCGGTATCCCAGAAATCAATCGGCGCGCGGTCGACGATCTCGACTGCGATCAGGCCCGCGGCGTACGCGGCTCTCCGCTCCGACTCCAGCACGGACTTCTTGTCATCGCCCCCAAGAAAGAGATAGCCATCGACTCGCTCGAAATCGCAGTCGATGTCCTCCATCCCGACGATGGATTCAATTTTGTCGATGGCGGCCGTGTGGCTCTCCGCCGCGTAGTGGGCGCCGATCGCCCCGTGAATCTTCTCGACGTTGCGGTAGTGGTCGTCCAGCGCCGCGGTAATGTGCGCGGTTGTTCTGCCGGTTTCGCCGCCGCCGATCGGACCGTCATCGATGACGATGACGGTCTTGCCCGCACGCGTGAGGAGATACGCAGTCATCAGTCCGGCGATGCCGGCACCCACCACGCATACCGAAGCGCGCGCGTCGTGGCCGAGCGGCGGGAACTGCGGAACGTCCGCAGTATCCATCCAGACAGATACGGTCGAGCCGGAGGAAGGATTCATTTAATAGCTGGTAACTGGTGACTGCTCAGCGCATACACACTCGCATTGCCTGTGCCAGCCAGGAGAGTCATATCTCCCGCAGGACAGCTCGCACGGGTGCAGCGTCCATGCCCATAAGCTTCATCGGAAAAGCGGAAAGCTCGTAATCCCCGGCGGGCACGCGGCGCAGGTCGAGATTCTCCAGGAGACACGCGTTCCCCGAAAAAATCATCCGGTGCACGGGAAGCTCCTTGCTCTCCCTCTCGTCGACGGACGGACAGTCGACACCGAGCAGGCGCAGACCGCAGCCAAGCAACGCACGCGCGCATTCCTCCGACAGCGTGGGCCACCGTTCCGGGAAATGCCCGGCCGCGATCGTGTTCCCCGTCTTGAGCAGCATGCGTGGAGCACGCCCGATGCGCTCGGTCAGGTCGCCGGAAATGCTGCGCTCGAGCATGTCCAGGGTGATCTCCCCGTCCACTGCGATCACATCGACGACGACGGCACGACCGAAAAAAGCATCGAGCGGAAGCTCGTGCGAGCCGGGCCAGCCGTCGTGCACGTGGAGGGGTGCATCGGCGTGCGTTCCCACGTGAGGGCTGGACGTCATCGCTGAGACATTGACGCTGGCGCCGGCGGCAATGGTCGTGCTCCAGCTGGACGAGTAAGCCGTGTCGCCCGGCCACTCGGGCGTGTCCCGGTTGACGGTGACGCTCACGTCGTAGAGCCGCAGCTCTCTCATCACGCGCTTCGCGTGACGAGCTCTCTGGCCGCGGCGACGATCTTGTCCACGGTGAGCCCGAGCTCTTCGTACAACCGCGCGTAAGGCGCGGAAGCACCGAAGCGCTCGAGGCCAAGCACCACACCGTTGTCACCGACCCACCGGTACCACGACATCGGATGTCCCGCCTCGATGGCGACCCGTGGAACTTCCGTGGGAAAGACACTGGCGCGGTAGCTGGCATCCTGCGCTGCGAACAGCTCGTGACTGGGCATGCTGACCGCGCGCGCGCGCACGCCTTCGGCCTCGAGTCGTGATTGCGCTTCGATGACCAGCGCCACCTCCGACCCGCTTGCCATCAGCACGACCTGTGCTGCTCCGCCCGGCGATTCCTTCAGCACGTACGCACCGCGCGCGAGCAGTCGGGCGTCCGCATACTCGCTGCGATCGATGAATCCGAGCTTCTGCCGGGTGAGGATGAGCGCGACTGGACCGGTCGTGTGCTTGATCGCGGTGCGCCACGCTTCCGCCGTCTCAGAGGCGTCCGCGGGGCGGATGAGCGTAAAGTTCGGAATCGCCCGCAACGTCGAGAGCTGCTCAATCGGCTGATGCGTAGGACCGTCCTCGCCGAGGCCGATGGAATCGTGCGTGAACACGTAAATGGTGGGCTGAGCCATGATCGCCGCGAGACGCAGCGCGGGCCGCATGTAATCCGAGAAGATCAGGAACGTCGCCCCGTACGGCCGCACGCCGCCATGCAGCGACATGCCGTTCATAACAGAGCCCATTCCGTGTTCGCGAATGCCGAAATGGAAGTTGCGGCCGCCGGGATTCGTGGCCGAGATGCTGCTCTCGTTTTTGATGATCGTGTTGGTGGAGCTGGCGAGATCGGCGGAGCCGCCGATCAGCTCGGGGATCCGCCCGGCGATCGCATTCAACACGACGCCCGACGCTGCCCGGCTCGCGACGTTTCCATCCTTCGCCGTGAACACGGGAATGGCCTCCTCCCAGTTCTCCGGGAGCTCGCCGGCGAGCCGGCGATCCAGCTCGGCGGCCACGTCGCCGTGCGCTTCGGCGAAGGCCATGTGTCGGCGATCCCACCCGGCGCGGAACGCGGTGCCGCGCTCGCCGGCTTTGCGCCAGTGCGCCAGCGCGCCCTCGTCGACATAGAACGGCTCGAGGGAGGGGTATCCCAGATTCTGCTTGGTGA
This sequence comes from Gemmatimonadaceae bacterium, assembly GCA_013817305.1. Classification (GTDB taxonomy): domain Bacteria; phylum Gemmatimonadota; class Gemmatimonadetes; order Gemmatimonadales; family Gemmatimonadaceae; genus JACDCY01. The sequence continues at coordinate 47,040 of JACDCY010000008.1, forward strand.
GCTCGATCTCCTTCTCGCCCAGCGGCGCGCCGTGCGCTTCCGCAGTATCGTGCTTGTTCGGGCTGCCGAACCCGATGTGCGTTCTGCAGATGATGAGCGAGGGACGCTGCGTCTCCGCTCTGGCCTCCTCGATCGCCCTGTCGACCGCGGCGAGATCGTTGATGTCGGCGACGCGCTGAACATGCCACCCGTAGGAGTCGAAGCGATGGAACGCGTCATCGCTGTACGTCAGATCGGTGCTACCCTCGATGGTGATGTGGTTGTCATCGTAAAAGCCGATCAGCTTTCCAAGCCGGAGGTGTCCCGCGTACGACGCGGCCTCGTGCGAGATACCCTCCATCAGGTCGCCATCACTGGCGATGAAGTAGGTGTAATGATCGATTATCTGGTGGCCATCACGATTGAAGGTCGCTGCGAGATGCGATTCCGCGATCGCCATCCCGACGGCGTTGCCGAACCCCTGTCCGAGCGGACCGGTCGTAGTCTCGACACCGGGCGTGTACCCGAGCTCGGGATGTCCCGGAGTCGAGCTTTCCCACTGCCGGAACTGCATGATGTCATCAAGGGAGACGTCGTAGCCCGTGAGGTAGAGCACGCTGTACAGCAGCATCGACGCGTGGCCTGCGGACAGCACGAATCGGTCGCGGTCCGGCCAGCCCGGGTCGCGCGGATCGTATCGCATGTGGCGGGTCCACAGCGCGTACGCGAGCGGTGCGAGAGCCATCGGAGTGCCGGGGTGGCCCGAATCGGCTTTCTGGACCGCGTCCATTGAGAGGACGCGGATCGCGTTGATCGCCAGCTGCTCGAGCGCGGCTGAGTTCGATATTTTCGGTTGGGCGATATCTGTCATCGGAGGATAAGATTATCGAAGAGCGTGGCTATTCGCTTAACCCGCCGGTCCGGGCAGTTTTAGGGGGAGCCGGACGTCCGGCAGCAGCGCCTCGATCTCGAACCTGCGGTCCTCGAGCCAGGGCGGGAGCATCAGCTCGATCCCAAGCGTCTCCAGCGGCTCGTCGAGGGTAAAGCCGGGTCCGTCGGTGGCGATCTCGAACAACACTCCTCCCGGCTCGCGAAAGTACGCCGAGCGAAAATATTGCCGGTCCATCTGCGGCGTGATGTTCGATCCGATCCCGGCCAGCGATCCGCGGATAGCGACATGCTCTGATTCGCTCGACGCACGGAACGCCACGTGATGCACCGCTCCCGCTCCCATTATGCCGCTCCACAACCCCGGCACGAGGCGAAGGTCTACGATCGACGCCGGCCCTCTGCCGGCAGCGACGAAGCGGTAAATGCTCCCCTGTTCGCGCGTGAGCTCGAACCCGAGGGAGTCGACGAGAAGCCGGCTGGTCAGCTCGTGGCCATCCTCCCAGAGCGTGACGGAGTGGATGCCGCGGATGGAGTGCTCGGCAGCTACCTCTCCGCCGCTCCATTCAGCGCGAGTCTCCGCCGCGGGATGCGCGACCAGCTCGAGTAGGAGCCCGTCAGGGTCCTTGAGGGCGATGACGCGTTCGTCGTCGAACCGCGTCTGCGGCTGTTCGTACGGCACGTGATAGCGAATGAGTCGCTCGATCCAGTAGCCAAGCGAGCGCGGCGGAATGGCGAACGAGGTTACTCCGACCTGGCCCGCGCCCGGCCTCCCTCGTTTGGCTCCTGGCCATACGAAGAACGTGATAACTGTGCCCGGACTGCCGGCCTCATCGCCAAAGTAGAAGTGATAGGTAGTCGGGTCATCGAAATTGACCGTGCGCTTGACGAGACGCAGGCCGAGGACGCCTGCGTAGAAATCCAGGTTGCGTTGCGGGTCACTCGTGATCGCCGTCACATGATGGATGCCGGCGGTGGCGAACGTCATTCGGGCTTGGCCGGCTCCCGCTTGTCGGAGCTCGTCCGCGGTTTTCCGCCCTGGCCCCCGTAGCCGGACTGATGCTCCCGCTCGTGGTCTTCGGCCGGATTCCCGGGATTGGGGCGTCCAGAGCGCTGGCCCTGGTCGCTCGTCCGATCCTTGTCCGGTGTCGACGTGGACTGTTCCATTCGTTTATCGGGTGCCATGTTTGGGCCTCCTTGGAGTTGCCTGGAACTGAGGGCAACACGTATGCCGAGCCTATGACCGAACAGCAGGACACGCAGCGGACCCGTTACCGAAGCCTGTCAGATCCAGCCACGCTACGGGAGTTCGCGTCGCGGCTGGGCGAAGGCATCTACATCTCGACCCCGAAGGGCGACATTCTCGACGCCAACCGCGCGTTCATGGAGATAGTTGGAGTCGCGTCGCTCGACGAGCTCAAGAACGTGAAGACGCACGATCTAATGGATCCGGCGCGCAGGTCGGAAGAGACCGCGTTGTATGAAAGCCAGGGCTCGGTCCAGAGCTTCGTGTTCGAGCTCCGGCGCCCGGACGGGGGGACTCGTTACGTCCGCGATACCAGCTATGTCGTGCACGACGACAGCGGCGAGCTGTTCTATCACGGGATCCTGGTGGACGTCAGCGCGGAGAAAGCGCTGGAAGCACAGCTGACCGAGCTGAGTGTCCGTGATCCGCTCACGGGATGCTATAACAGACGTTATTTCGCGACGCTCGAGGAAAACCAGGGCACGAATCCCGGGGCGACCTGGGGGTGCATTTACCTCGACATCGACGACTTCAAGACTTACAACGACGAGCATGGCCATACGACGGGCGACGCCGCCCTCGTGGCGTTAAGCAGGTTCCTCTTGCGGCAGCTTCGCGGGAACGATGTGGTAGTACGCGTCGGTGGAGATGAGTTCGTCGCGGTACTACACGCCGCGAACGAAAAACACGTCCTTCAGGTCGCTCAAAGACTGCAAGCCGCAGCGGCGGTAGCCGACGTCGTGCCGTTCTCGATGGGTTGGTGCGCGCGGCAGGACGGCGAGGGTCTGGCACGCACGGTCGATCGCGCGGACCAGCAACTGATATCAGTCAAGGTTCTCGACCGCGACCGCGACCGCGCCGAGCGGCGCAGGGCCACCTCCTAGCCAGGTCTACAGCTTCGAGACCGCCATCCCCATGGCGTGATAGCCCTTGTCGACATAGATCGTGGCCCCGGTGATTCCGCTCGCGAGCGGGCTCGCCAGGAAAGCTGCGGACGTGGCCACTTCCGCAGCGGTCAACGGCTGCTGGAGCGGAGAGTTCTCCGCGCAGTATTCGACCATCCGGTCGATGATGCCGATGGCGCTGGCCGCGCGCGACGCGAGCGGGCCTGCCGATATAGTGTTGACGCGCAGTCCGTATTTGCGTCCCGCCTCGAACGCCAGCGTGCGGGTGTCGCTCTCGAGCGCCGCCTTTGCGGACGACATGCCACCGCCGTACCCGGGGATTACACGCTCGCTCGCCATGTAGGTGAGCGACAGGAAGGATCCATCGCGCCGCATCAGCGGAGCGAGCCGTGAGATCATCGATACGAGCGAGTATGCGCTGACGCC
>JACDCY010000163.1 GCA_013817305.1 Gemmatimonadaceae bacterium
GTCTACCAGACGCTGGTGCAAATGCTCTACTGGGTCGTGCAGGCGGTGCCGTTCGCGGTCTTCGGCGTCGTGGCACAGGTGGTCGGCCGCTCGGGCCTTGCCGTCTTCCAGGCGCTCGTCGGTTTCCTGTTCATCATCCTACTCGGCCTCGCCATCCACAGCCTTCTTTACTATCCGCTCGTCGCCTGGCTGGTCGGGCGCAAGTCGCCCCGCGTCTACGTGGGCGGCGGTGCAGATGCGATCCTCACCGGTCTTTCGACGAACAGCAGCCTGGCCACCGTGCCGGTGACGCTGCGCTGCCTGACCGAGAAGATGGAGGTCTCGGATGAATCGGCGCGCCTCGCGGCGTGCGTCGGTACAAACCTGAACAACGATGGAATCACGCTCTACGAAGCGATGGCGGCGCTCTTTCTCGCCCAGGCCTACGGGTTCGATCTCACGATCAGCCAGCAGGTCGTCGTAGTGCTCGCTTCCTTGATGGCGGGCATCGGCGTGGCTGGAATTCCTGAGGCCGGCCTCATCGTTCTCCCGCTCGTCCTGGGCGCCGCCGGTCTGCCTGACGAGCTTATCCTCGTCGCGATTCCGCTTATCCTGCCAGTCGACTGGATCATCGCCCGCGCGCGTTCCGGCGTGAACGTGATGAGCGATCTGCTCGTCGCGATCCTGCTGGACCGGCGGCGTCGCGGCGCTCCGGGCGAGCTGTAGCGATGCGAGCGTGGCGTCAGGGCCCTGCGCGGCGCGATGTTTAGCCACCCGGGCGCCAACCGCGCGCTTGCCAGAACCCTTGAGCCGCGCTCGCGCTGCCGCGGAACATGTTTCGCTCCGCGTTCTTGATGTTTGCGATGCTCTTCGGGTGCGTCGAGCGCGGCAGATCGCAGACGCCGTCGCCGGTGTACTGCCACATGTCCCAATGCGTCCATGGCAACACGACGCGCGGCTGGTAGTGATAGTTCGCAACCCAGAGCCAGCAATTCCGCAGCACGCGTTTCTGCTCGGGCGTTACGCGCGGATTGTTTAGGACGTCGCGAATCCGGTATTCGCCGGAATAGAGCCCCGGATACTTGCCGGTCCGCTGCCGAATGCGCTCGATGAACTGGATCGCCTGATCCACACGCATCGTGCCGCCGGGATAATGGCCGTTCTTCTCGAAATCGAGCACGAGCAACACCTCGTTAGGCCGACTTGCGGGATCGGCCCGCCGCCACGAGCTCTCGACCACGTTCAGGAAATGATCCGCCTGTCGGATCGGGTTGCTCGCGTTCGCGAAATGGTAAGCGCCCCAGAGCAATCCAGCCCGCGTCGCCGCGTTTTGTCGTCCCGCGTATTTCGCATCGCGCACAGACGGTGGATAGCTCGCCTCGTGGATCACGCCTACGATTCCCTGTTTGCGCATCAGGTCGAAGTCGACGCGCATCAGGTCGTAGTGCGACAAGTTCACCACGCTGTTGCTCGCGCCTTCGGAGACCTGCGGGACGAGCAATAGGACCAACAGAACGCGCGCGAAAGAAGCTCTCATGTCGGTCGCGACGATAATCCGACCGCACGTGCTGACAACCTGGCCACGTTCCTTGACAAGTCTCGATCGAGAAGACTGCGCTAACGAGCGGCCAACTCGTCGAGCGCAGCGCCGAGGCGTTCCAAACCCTCGCGCAATTCCGCCGTGTCGCCGCCGATTCCAATGCGGAAGTGCTGCGGCATCTCGAAGAACTTTCCGGGCACGACGGTCGTCTCGTATTTGTCACGGAGCAGCGCGAAGAATTCGTCCGGATCATCATTCGTGAGGCGGGGAAAGACCACCGTTCCGGAAGGCGACTTGAAGAATTCAAGGTCGCGCCGCGACGCAAGGAACGCATCGAGCAGGCCGGCGTTTGTTGCCAGAAGCGTCCGCGCTCGATCCCGGAACTGCGGGAGATGATCGAACGCGCCCACCGACAGCTGTTCGGCTGGATGGGCGGCGTTCGCGCCAAAGAGATTATTCAGCAGCCAGATGCGACGGGCGAGTTCCGGCGCGGCGAGGATCCAGCCGCAACGCAGGCCGCTTAGCCCATAGACTTTTGTGAGGCTGTTCGTGACGATGAACGGATTCTCGCCTCCTCCCGACAGCTCCTGGCCTATGCGGAACGCAAACGGCGCGTCCGCGGCGAACATCATCTCGAGGTACGCCTCGTCGACGAGCACGCGCACGCCGCGCGATTGCGCCAGCGCGCCGATCTGCCGAAGCGTATCCGCCGTGATCAGCGCTCCGCTAGGATTGTGGAGATTCGTTAGGATGATGAGTCGCGTGGTCGATGTGATCGCGCGTTCGAGCGTCGCCACATCGACGGCGAATCCATTTTCGAAGCGCCGGGCAAACCGCGTGACCTTCGCGCCGAGATAGCGCGGCACGTCGAGCAGCGGACCGTAGGCGGGCTCCTCGACCAGCACTTCGTCGCCCGGCCTAACGACTGCTGCGATCGCGAGATGATTCGCCATCGAGGTGCCCGCGGCCGCGACGACGCATTCCACCGGCACACGATTGTGCGCGGCGATCCGCTCCTGAAGCGGCGCGTAGCCGTATCCCCCGGGGCCGGTGATCGCCAGTCGATTGCCGGGTAACGGAAACTCCGCGCTCGGCACACTCATGATGCCGCTGGTCGCGAGGTTGAACCGCGCCTGCGAGCGCGTCTTCGCCCACTCCATGTATGGGGCTCGCATACTCTTCGTCAGCGCTGCGCTCCCGTACTGTTTCGCGCGCGCCAGAAAAGGTAGGCCGGCAACCCCGCGAGCGCGATCGCGAGACCAATGAGCGAGCGAGTTGGATCATGCGCGAACGTGCTCACCACCACGAGGAGCTGCGCGATGATGAACAGGAGCGTCGTCCACGGATGGCCCGGCACGCGGTAGT
>JACDCY010000164.1 GCA_013817305.1 Gemmatimonadaceae bacterium
ACCGCGTAGGACGCATCATGCGCGAAGTCACGGGAAAAGAGCGCGGAACGGACGCCGATTACTATCGCATCTCGAGCCGCCTCCCGAGAGAGACGCGCGACTACGTGCCGATGATGATTGCGGCCGCTCGCATCGCGAAGGACCCGGCGAAGTACGGGTTCGGTTCGGATAGCCAGCACCGGCGGACGGCGGCGGCGGAAGTCGCGCAGGAGCCGAGAGTCTCGGAGTAACTTTCGAGAGCATCAAAGGGGCGCCCTTCCGGGCGCCCCTTTTTTTTATCCACTGGCCCGACCACCTGTAATGCTCCCAGCTTTACCGGCATGTGGCTCCTTCCACTATTTCCACGCGTCGCCGGGCTCGCCACGCGGACTTTCTATAGAACGTCCGTATCCGGCGGCGAGATTCCTCGCGAGGGACCGCTTCTACTCGTGGGGAATCACCCGAATTCGTTGCTCGATCCGCTATTCCTGGCGGCCGTGGCGCAGCGACCCGTGCGATTTCTTGCCAAGGCGCCGCTCTTCTCCGATCCGCGAACTTCATGGGCAGTCGAAGCCGTTGGCGCCATCCCGGTTTACCGCCAGCGCGACGACCCTGCCCTCGTAAGACAGAACGCGAGCATGTTTCGCGCGGCCCACGACGCGCTGCGCGCCGGCGCAGCGATCGGAATCTTTCCGGAGGGCATGAGCCACGATGCACCTTCGATGGTCCCTCTTCGGACCGGAGCCGCGCGCATTGCGCTTGGCGCGAGATCTCTGCTCGGCCATTCGATCCCGATCATCCCGATCGGCCTCGTCCTGCTCAGCAAGGAGGAGTTCAGGTCGGAAGCGCACGTCATGATCGGTGAGCCGGTGACATGGGATGACATCGCGGGCGCGGAAGAGAGCGCGGAATCCGTTAGAGATCTCACCTCCCGGATCGATCAGGCTTTGCGCAGCGTCACGCTGAATCTCGAGAAATGGGACGATGTCTCGCTCATCGCCGCGACGGAGCGGATCTACGTCGCCGAGCACGGCGCCGGTCCCGAGACCGGGACGCTGGTCGACCGATGGCAGGAGTCCGCGCACGTCCTGTCCCGATCGCGACGCAACGGCGATGCTGACGCGGTTCAGCTCGCGCGCGAGGTTCGCCGGCACGCGCGCGCGCTCGCCCTCTTCGGTCTGCGCCCGGAAGACCTAAACGCCGATGCTGATCTCGAGGTCGCCGCACGCTGGTCGGCGCGGCGGGTCGGACTGCCGGCCGGGTTGGTGCTCGCTTCGGTGGGAGCGGCGTTGTTCTGGGTTCCGTACCGCGCGACGGCGATGATCGTGGGCCGCGCGCCCACGGACGGCAGCGGTCGCGCAAGCGTCAAGCTGGTGGTCGGGGCCGGGCTTTTCATCCTCTGGATCGCGATGCTCAGCGCTCTGGCTGCGAGCCTGGGCGGATGGAAAGCCGGACTGGGTGCGCTGCTTCTGCTCCCGTCACTTGCGGTGGCTACGCTGATCCTGCGCGAGAAGTGGAGCGACGCCTGGGGGGACGCCCGCCGCTTTTTTCTTCTTCGCTCGCGCCGGGAAATCCTCGATGATTTTAGAAAGCGCCAGACTGCGCTCGCGTTGCGGCTCCGCTCGTTGCGCGAGCGAGTCGCCGGGGAGCATCGCTAAGGGGCGTCGCCGGCTGTCCGGTGTGCGGGCGCGGACAGCGGTAGGTCGAGCAGCTTGCGAGCTGCCTGCGGATCCCGTGTGTGATAGCACTGGAGTGCATCAATCACACACTTTCCTTCGATTCGCACGGACAGAAGCTCCCTTGCCGCGTCGTCGGCGAGCCGCGGATAGAGGCTGAGGGTGACGTGAGGGGTAAACGAGAATCGTGCGCGCGCGAAAGGCAGGCCGCACGTCGCCACGCGATCGTGGAGCTCTCTCAACTTCCCGTGCGGCCTCAGCGGAATTACCACGATGTCGCTCTGCATGAATCGCACGGGATGCCCGAACTCGAGCTCGAGCGGCTGGGTCGATCTGGCCAGGGGTCCGAGCCTGCGCTCCAGCTCTTCAGCCGTCACCGACGGAGGAAGCGGCCCGACTCCCGACGAGCCCGCGATCGTTACGTGCGGCGGCTTGGCGCCAGCGAGCTTCCGGTCGAACCGCGCGTTTATCTCCGCTATCCGATTCGCCGCCTCGCCGTGCAGCTCCGCCAGGATGAAGATGCCGTTCAGCACGGGCGGAATTTAGCGATTGGGTGCCAGCTTTTGGCTGGCGGTTGTAGTTTGCAGTGCCCGGTTTCTGATCCCTGATCACTGACCCCTGATAGCTCTTTATGCTCTCCATCGATCTATCCAACCGGCGTGCGCTCGTCGCCGGAGTCGCGGACGACGCAGGTTACGGCTTCGCCATTGCCAAAGCCCTCGCTGAAGCAGGCGCCAGCGTATGCGTCGCGACCTGGCCGCCCGCACTCAACATCTTCAGCAACCTGCTCGAGCGCGGCAAGATGGATGAGTCGCGCGCCCTGCCGGGCGGCGGGCTTCTCGAGTTCGAGAAGATCTATCCGCTCGACGCAGCCTACGACACGCTGGCGGATGCGCCCGAAGACATTCGCAGCAACAAGCGCTACAGGGATAACGGAGATTTTTCGATCGAAGGCCTCGCTGCGAGGATGCGCACTGATTTCGGCGAGAAGTCGCTGGACATAGTGGTCCACTCGCTTGCCAACGGGCCCGAAGTCAGGAACCCGCTGCTCGAGACCAGCCGCGCCGGGTACCTCACGGCCGTAGGCGTCAGCGCATACTCGCTCGTATCGATGATCTCACGGCTCGCTCCGCTGATGCGGCGCGATGGATCCTTCCTGTCGCTCACCTACATGGCGAGCGAGCGTGTAATCCCCGGGTACGGCGGTGGCA
>JACDCY010000165.1 GCA_013817305.1 Gemmatimonadaceae bacterium
GACCGTGCATGCACGACGCGTCCAACTGCACGACTCCCTCTGAATTCGGCAGGCCGCCTAGCCCCACGGACTGATCCGCCGGATCGAGCTCCTGGATGTTGACGCCCGCGATCGCCGCGTCGAGCGTATCCGCACCGTCACGCGTGATCATGTCGTACGCGCGCGCCACGCCGCGTATGCCATTCCCCGATGCCACGACCACCGGCCGCGTTGCGCCCGTCGACCGCGCCGCGAAAGTTCTATCCACCACATCGACGACGTGGGCGGCTGCCGAGCCTGAGACAGCAGCCGTAGCCGCCGCTGCCGCGCCTGCTCCGAGGAACTCGCGTCTGGAAATCGCCATGTTTTCCGTCTCCTGTGAAGGCATAATCGCTCGGGTAACGTATGCGTCGCCGGCAGCTTTCCGCCACGCGACGCCCACCCCGACGCCGGGGAAGGATCGGGGCGAGTGTCCTCGCAGTGCGCGTCTTAGCGAGCGCAGTTGCGAGCGTAGCGCGCGAAGAGGGCACTAGCCCCGAGCCGCCCGCGGCCCGCGGCCCGTGGGCCTCCCGCCCGCGCCCGGACCGGAGGTAGTGCCTGGGTGTCTGGCGGGGGACGTCCTCGCAGCGCCCGTCTTAGCGCGCGTCGTTTGCGCGCGTAGGGCGCGAAGAGGACGCCTCCCGCCAGACACCACGCAGACCGAACTTACGTCCGGAATCACGCTTACTTTTGACCCAATGCCCGGTTAGCTTCCCCGCGCGGCGTTCGGGAAACGCTTCGACCGGGTTTTCGCTCCTCACCTGACGGGAATCGACTAGGAATGAAAGGTCCTTCACGCCTGCGCCGGCTGCTTCCATACCTCGCATTCGCCGCGCTCGCGATAACGCTTGCGGCATGCGGCAGTGCTGACTCGACCCGGTATCCGAATACGACGTTCGATCCGAAATCGGACCTCGGGCGCTCGATCGACGACCTGTGGGACACTCTCCTGCTGCTCGGAACGATCGTCTTCATTCTCACCGAGCTCGGGCTGCTGTTCGTCGTCTGGAAGTACCGCAACAACAAGGAACCGAAGCACACCCACGGCAACACCAAACTCGAGATCCTCTGGACGCTGATCCCGGCGTTCATTCTCGTGTTCATCGCGGTCCCCACGGTCAGAACGATCTTCGTTACCCAGGCACCCGCGCCGGCAGACGCGCTCAAGATCGATGTAATCGGCCATCAATGGTGGTGGGAGTTCAAGTATCCCGAGTACGGCGTGACGACCGCCAACGAGCTGTACATCCCCGTCGGTCGCACGGTGAGCTTCGCGCTTACGACCAAGGACGTGCTGCACTCCTTCTGGATCCCGCAGCTCGGCGCCAAGCGCGACCTCATCTCGAACCACACCAACTACGTCTGGCTCACCGCCGACTCAGCGATCGCGCCCAGCGTCTGGAACGGATTCTGTACCGAGTACTGCGGTACGTCGCATTCGTTCATGCGCTTCCGCGTGTTCACGGTGACGCAGGAACAGTTCGACAGCTGGATCGCGGGACAGAAAGCGACTGCCGCGTTCAACGCCGGCCCCGCCCCAGCGAACCCGGCTGCGCCCGTGGCTTCGGCCGCAGCAGTCACTTCGAACCTGACGCAGGTGCCAGGCGGCGTCGCCGCCGACAGCGCGACGGCCGGAGGGCAGAACGCGCCCGCGACGCCGGCGACCGGCGGACCTGTCAACTCATTGCCGCGTAATCAGCCCCGGGCCGTCAGCCCGCTCGACGCGAATCCGCCGGCCCGACCGACCGGGACGCCGACAGGCGCCGCCAACGTGCAGCTCGCCGGCGGCGCTCCAGGATATTTCTTCCCGCGCGAGAGCATGCCGGCGTACGCGGTTCCGCAGCGCGCCTATCCAGCGAAAATCATGTTCACGACGGGACTCACCGGCGATCCGGCGCGCGGACAGACCGCGTTCATGATGGGCGGCTGCATCGGCTGCCACGTGGTGCGTGGCAACCCGATGGCCGCCGGCACGATCGGCCCGGATCTCACGCACTTCGCCACGCGCCACACGCTGGCCGGCGGAATTTTCCCGAACACGACCGATTACCTCGCGCGCTGGATCAAGAATGCGCGCGTCATGAAACCAGGCAGCATCATGCCGACGCTCGGCAAGGGCGAGTACGATCCGGTTCTCAAGAGAACGGCGCCCGTGTCACTCGACGACCAGCAGATCGCCGATATCGTCGCGTACCTGCAGCAGCTGAGATAGGAATCCAGGAATGACGACAGCCGCAATCGCGCCCCACGCCGCCGACCACAAGACGACCGGCACCTACGTCGGGCAGAAGGGAATCTGGAACTGGCTCACGACCGTGGATCACAAGCGGATCGGGACCCTCTACCTCTTCACTGCCCTTGGCTTCTTTCTCATCGGCGGGCTCGAGGCGATTCTGATCCGCGCGCAGCTCGGCGGGCCGAACCGCGAGCTCGTGAGCGCCGAGCTGTACAACCAGCTATTCACGATGCACGGCACGACCATGATCTTCCTCGCGATCATGCCGCTGTCCGCCGCGTTCTTCAACTTCCTGATCCCGCTGCAGATCGGCGCGCGTGACGTCGCCTTCCCGCGACTCAACGCGTTCAGCTATTGGGTGTACCTGTTCGGCGGAATCTTTATGACGGTTCCGATCTTCTTCGCGATGGCGCCGGACGGCGGCTGGTTCGCCTACGCCCCGCTCACGACCAAAGCGTACTCGCCCGGAATGAACATCGACTTCTGGGTGATCGGCCTGCAGATCCTCGGCGTGTCGTCGCTCGCGGCGGCGTTCAACTTCCTGACGACGATCATCAACCTCCGCGCGCCCGGCATGACGCT
>JACDCY010000063.1 GCA_013817305.1 Gemmatimonadaceae bacterium
CGTACCTGCTGTCGGGGGTTTTACTCACGCTGTTGATCGCGGGCGTGTACGCTCTTCGCACCCGGACGCGCGCCGACCGGGAGCAGGTGTGGGCAGGCATGGCCCGCGAATCGGCGCATCAGCTCGGTACTCCGTTGTCGAGCCTCAGCGGGTGGATCGAGCTTCTCGCCGAGCAGGACACGGACCCCATCACGACCAACGCCGTCGCGCATATGGGCGGCGACCTCGAGCGGCTCGGGCGCATAGCCCACCGGTTCGAGCGGATCGGGCGCCCGCCCAAGGAGGAGCGCGTGGATGTGGCGGAGATCGCGGAGCGCGTGGCGCAGTACTTCCGCCGTCGCGTCCCGACCCTAGCGCAGCGCGTCACCATCGAATCGTCCAGCGACGGCACGGCCATAGTGGAAGGCGATCCCGTGCTCCTCGAGTGGGCGATCGAAGCGGTTACCAAGAACGCGATCGATGCGCTCGGCGGGCGCGGGGGGCGCGTGTCCATCTCCAGCACGACGCTTCCCGAGGGCGGAGTGCGGATCCGCATCGCCGACGACGGCCCCGGCGTCCCGCGCGAGATCCGCAAGGAGATCTTCGAGGCCGGGTTCTCCACCAAGGAGAAAGGGTGGGGGATCGGGCTGTCGCTCGCTCGCCGGATCGTGCGCGACAACCACGAGGGCAAGCTCGTTCTCGTGCCGACAGAGAAGGGCGCGACCTTCGACATCATTCTCGGCTAAAAGGGCTCCTGGCATTTGGACGGGGAATCCAGGTTCGGAGTGCACCAGTAACGAGTTGACCAGTTCCGAGGTCCCCTCCCACTGGCCCACTCGCCACTGGTGCACTCCGAACTTGGATTCCATCGAGCCCCGCCAGGGCTCTCTCTCCGCGTCGCCATCTTATCTTTGAACGATGTCACTCGCGGCTGTTGACGTTCACCCGGGACTAAACCCCGCCCAGCAACAAGCCGTCGCGCACTTTGAAGGCCCGATCCTCGTCCTCGCCGGCGCTGGCTCAGGTAAAACGCGAGTGCTCACGGCCAGAGTCGCGAATCTCATCGAGCACCACGGCGTCGACCCCTCCCGAATCCTCACCGTCACCTTCACCAACAAAGCCGCCGGCGAGATGCGAGAGCGCATCGGCCGGCTGCTGGGAAGCGAGCCGCGCGGAATGTGGTCGGGCACGTTTCACTCCATCGGCGCCCGCATGCTGCGCCGCCACGCCGCGCTCGTAGGCCGCACGCCCAACTACACCATCTACGACGAGACCGACACCCTCGGCGTCATCAAGCGATTGATGGAGCGGCAGCGGATCTCCGCGCGGGACATCGCTCCAAAGGCAATATCGAACCGCATCTCCGACGCGAAGAACTCGCTGAGCACCCCCGAGGAGCTGGCGGCATCGTCCATGGATCCCATCACGCGCGCCGCGGCCGCGGTGTACGCCGACCTCGAGCCCGAGATGCGCGCGGGTAACGCCGTGAGCTTCGACGACCTGCTCGTGCTCCCGGTCCGCGTCTTTCGCGATCATCCGGAGATCCGCGACCGGTACTCGGAGCAGTTTCGCTTCGTCCTGGTGGACGAGTACCAGGACACGAATCGCGCGCAGTACCAGTTCATCCGCTCCGTGGCGCACGCCCACTCGAACGTTATGGTGGTGGGTGACGACGATCAGTCCATCTACGGCTGGCGCGGCGCTGACATCCGCAACATCCTCGACTTCGAGCGCCACTTTCCCGCCGCGCGTGTCGTGCGTCTCGAGGAGAACTATCGCTCTACGCCGAACATCCTCGCCGTCGCGAACGCCGCAATCAGCTCGAACGTCGGCCGCAAGGGAAAGACGCTCCGCGCGACGCTTCCCGGCGGCGAGCAGGTGACTGAGGTCGCGACCCTCGACGAGCGCGACGAAGCCGAGTGGATCGTGGAGGAGATCAAGGCGCGGCAGAGCCGCGATGGGATCGCGCTCAGCGACGCGGCTGTTCTGTATCGCACCAACTCCCAGAGCCGCGCGCTGGAGGATTCGTTCCGCCGGCACGCCATGCCGTACCGGCTCGTCGGCAGCGTCCGCTTCTATGACCGCCGCGAGATTCGCGATCTCGTGAGCTACCTCAAGCTGATTGCGAACCCCTGGGACGACGAGGCATTCCGCCGGGCCGTCTCGGTTCCCAAGCGCGGGCTCGGTGAGACGAGCATCGACACGCTCGGCGAGATATCGCGAAAGGCGCAGCTGCCGATGCTCGAGACCGCTGGCCGCGCGGATCTTGTGGACGTGCTCCGACCGGCCGCGAGGAAAGCGCTCGGCGAGTTCTCGGAGATGATCGCGAGGATGCGGCTGCTTGCGGCCGAGGCGAGCGTCGACGAGCTGCTCCGCGATCTAATCGACACAATTCAATACGGTGCGTACTTGCAGGTGGAAGGGCCCGAGTCCGCGCGCGAGCGCAGCGACAACGTGAACGCGCTCATCAGCGGAGCCGCCGAACTCGTCGTGGAGGAGGGAGGCGAGGTCGGGCTCACTCCACTGGATCACTTTCTTCAGCGGGCGATGCTCATCGCCGGGGTCGACGTGCTCGATTCCTCGGCCGATGCGGTGACGCTCATGACGCTGCACAACGCCAAGGGCCTCGAGTTCCCGATGGTGATAGTAGCGGGACTCGAGGACGGGCTGTTTCCACTCGGCCAGTCCATCGACGAGCCGTCCATGCTCGAAGAGGAGCGGCGCCTGTTCTATGTGGGAGTCACCCGCGCCGAGCGGAAGCTGTATCTCACGCACGCCGAGACGCGGCGGAGGAACGGAGAGACGATGCCGTCCATGCGGTCGCGTTTTCTCAAGGAGATTCCCGCCGGAATGCTGGAGGAGCGGAAGACGATCAAGCTTCGCTCGTTGGGACGGCGGTCGATGTTCGTGGACTCGCCGTCGCGCGCTACGTGGGGCGAGCGCGCGGTGCGCCGCAACCACGGCACCCCCGAATGGCGCAAGCCGGCGGTCGACCGGGATGTGGACGCTTCGCAGGACGAGGCGCTGTACGTGAGGGGCGAGCGGATCAAGCATAAGCTGTTCGGGGGCGGCACGATCGCCGAGATCGCCGGCGCCGGACGGGACGTGAAAGCGGTGATAGACTTCGACGACGAGAACGTCGGCCGCAAGACCATCAAGCTGGCCTACACCACACTCGAGCGAGGGCTCGGCTGATGGCAGTAACGCGTGAAGACGTCGTCAAGGTGGCGAAGCTCGCCAACATCGCCATCGACGAGACCAGGCTCGACTCGCTCGCGCTGGAGCTGAACGCGATCCTTGGTCACATGGACGAGCTCAGGAAGGTGGATACCGCGCGAGTTCAAACCGCCGAGGGGCTGGGCTCCGGGGGCCAGCGGCTCCGCGCGGACTACGGGCCGCCTGACGGGCTGGCAAGCGCGCCCGCGACGTTCGCCCCCGAAACGCGCGACGGATTCGTGCTCGTTCCCAGGCTCGCGACCCACGAAGGCTCGCCCGAGCGCGCGCCATGAAGGCACAGCCCGCGCGCGCATCCGCCGCAGCAGCGAAGCTTCTCGCCGGGCCGCTCACCGAATGCGTAGCCTGCATTCGCGAAGGGGCCGCGATACCGGCGGACATGGTGAGCGCGTCATTCGACCGCGCGGATGAAGTGGGCGCGGGAAAGGACGCGCTGAACATTTTCATCTCTACGGATCGCGAGGGCGCGACTGAGAGCGCGAAGCAGCTGACCGCGCATCTTGGCCGCGCGGAGCCGTTGGGGAATCTCGCCGGCGTGCCCGTCGCGCTTAAGGACAACATCGCAACGCTCGGCATGCCGACCACATGCGGCTCACGCATTCTCGAGGGTTACGTCAGCCCGTACGAGGCGACCGTCGTGCGGCGGCTTCGCGCCAACGGGGCGGTCATCGTCGGCAAGACCAACATGGACGAGTTCGCGATGGGCTCATCCACGGAGAACAGCGCGTACGGCCCCACCAGAAATCCCGTCGATATCCGCCGCGTTCCGGGCGGGTCGTCGGGGGGCTCCGCCGCTGCGGTCGCCGCGGGAATCGTCCGGCTCGCGCTCGGCTCCGAGACCGGCGGCTCGGTGCGGCAGCCTGCGTCGTTCTGCGGTGTGGTAGGCGTGAAGCCGACTTACGGCCGCGTGAGCCGGTATGGCCTCGTCGCGTTCGGCTCGTCGCTCGATCAGGTCGGCGTGCTCGGCCGCACGGTGGAGGACGCGTCCATCGGAATGGAGGTCATCTCGGGATGCGACCCCCTCGATTCCACCAGCGCCGACGTACCTGTGCCGCGGTACGAGCTGGAGAAGAACGCGGGCCTCAAGGGACTCGTGATCGGCAAGCCGCGCGAGTACTTCCCGGACGGTCTCGATCCGCGCATCGCGCAGGAGTGCGAGCGAGCGCTCGACGCATACCGCGAGCTGGGCGCGACGGTGCGCGACGTCTCGCTGCCCCACACCAGCTATTCGATCCCCGTGTACTACATCATCGCGCCGGCGGAGGCGTCGTCCAATCTCGCGCGCTTCGATGGTGTGAGATACGGCTTGCGCGTGCTGTCGGAGCGCGGCCTCAACGGGATGTACGAGGAGACGCGGGCTCGCGGCTTCGGTCCAGAGGTGACGCGCAGGGTGTTGCTCGGGACCTACGTGCTCTCAGCCGGCTACTACGACGCATACTATAAGAAAGCGCAGGCGGTGCGCACGCTGATCGCGCAGGATTTCAGGGATGTCTTTGCCAGCGGAGTGGACGTTCTCTTCACGCCGACCACTCCAACTCCCGCGTTCGAGCTGGGAGCGGTGAAAGACGCCTACGAGATGTATCTCAGCGACATTTTCACCGCGTCGGCAAATCTGGCCGGCGTGCCCGCGATGTCCGTTCCGATCGGTGATGCCGCCGGGCTTCCGATCGGGGGTCAGATAATCGCGCCGCACTTCGGCGAGTCGGTGATGTTCCGCGCGGCCTTCGGGCTCGAGCGCGCGTTGGCGGGCAACTTCGTTCCAGGGGAGCAGGACGCGTGACCGCCGTGACCGAGAGGGAATACGAGATGGTGGTCGGCCTCGAGGTGCACGTCCAGCTCAAGACGCGCACGAAGGCTTTCTGCTCGTGCTCGGCGGACTTCGGCGCCCCGCCGAACACCAACGTCTGTCCGGTCTGTCTGGCGCTTCCGGGAGCGCTGCCGGTTCTGAATCATCACGCTGTCGAGCTCGCGGTTCGCGCCGCCATCGCGCTCGAGTGCAAGGTGCACGAGACCTCGGTCTTCGCGCGGAAGAACTATTTCTATCCCGATCTTCCCAAGGGATACCAGATATCGCAGTACGACAAGCCGCTCGCTGAGAAGGGCTGGCTCACGATCGGAGAGCTGGAGAACAAGACCCCCGTTCGTGTCGGCATCACGCGCGTGCACATGGAGGAAGATGCCGGCAAGTCGGTGCACGACCGATACAACGGCGTCACCGCGATCGACTTGAATCGCGCAGGCGTTCCGCTCATCGAGATCGTGAGCGAGCCAGACATGCGCTCCTCCGCGGAGGCTGGCGCGTACCTGCGCCTCATCAAGCAGATACTCAGCTACGCGGGCGTCAGCGACGTGAGCATGGAAGAGGGCAGCCTCCGCGTAGATGCCAACGTGAGCGCGCGGCTTCGCGGCGCGACCAAGCTTGGAACCAAGACCGAGATAAAGAACGTGAACTCGTTCTCCGCGGTCGAGCGCGCGCTGGACTCCGAGTTCACGCGGCAGGTCGCGCTGCTGAAGAGCGGGGGCACCGTCAGCCAGCAGACCATGCTCTGGGATGGAGCGCGGGGGGAGACTCGCCCGAGTCGGTCGAAGGAAGAGAGCCATGACTATCGTTATTTCCCGGAGCCCGATCTGCCTCCGCTCGCGCTGGACGCTGAGTGGATCGCTCGCGTGGGCCGCGAGATTCCCGAGCTGCCGGACGCGCGCCGCAAGCGGCTCGTCGACGAATACAAGATCACGCCTCCCGATGCGGAGCTGTTGACGTCGAGCGCCGGGTTCAGCGAATACTTCGAGGCGGTGGCCAGAGCGTCGCTCGACCCCAAGGGCGCAGTCAATTGGGTGATGGGCGAGGTGTCCGCCGCGGTCAACGCTGCGGGCGTGCACCTCGACGAGTTCGCAGTTCGCCCTGCTGACCTGGCCGAGCTGCTGAGGATGCTTCGTGATGACGTGGTGAGCCACACGGCCGCGAAGCGCATATTCGCCCGGATGGTGGAAACAGGGAAGCCGCCGGTGCAGGTTGCCGCCGAGGAAGGCCTGCAGAAGGTCGACGACGATTCCGCCTTGGCAGGGTGGATCGACGAGGTTCTGGCGGAAAACCCGTCGGAAGCGGCCCGGTACCGTGCCGGCGAGACCAAGCTGCAGGGCGTGCTCGTCGGCCTCGTGATGAAGAAATCGAAGGGCAGTGCCGACCCGAAGAAGGTGAACCAGCTTCTACCCGAGCGCGCCCGCGGCCCCAGCTAGGGCATCACATTTCTTAGCGGATTTTGGCCCGTCCGGATCGGCTCGTCGACGAAAAACTGTTGCGTATCCGTGTAAAAACCCGTCTTGGGCATGCAAGCCGCAGGGGGGCTGGCGGAGGTCGGTTCCAGAAGCCAAGCTGAGGGTCCCGGCGCAACGGTTTTACTCGGAGGACGGTGGCAATGAAGCTTTTTGGTTCACGCGCTCCGCGACGTCCGTCAGGACTCTCGGTTATCGGTGACCGCCTAACCATTAGAGGCGAGATCGATACTGATGGCACCGTTCGCGTGGACGGACGCGTGGAAGGCGGTGTGCACCGTGCCGGAATGCTCATCGTCGGCGCCAACGGCGGCATAGTTGGCGACGTGGAGGCCGGTGATGTCATCGTCGCGGGAACCATTCACGGCAACGTCCACGCGACCGGGCGGGTCGAGATCGAGCCGGGCGCAGCTGTTCACGGCGAGATCCGGGCGAACAACATGCTCCTGCGCGAAGGCGCGATGCTCCACGGGCAGGTCTCAATCGGTGCTGCGCCTGTGTCGACGGCGACACCCGGCGCGTCGAGGCGGCTCGAGCTCGCCCAGACCCCCGCGCATCCAGCGAGGGCCCTCGTTTGAGCCGAACGGGGGCTCGCCAGCGCAATCGAGCGTGGACGCTCATACTCGTCCCGCCGCGGCCGGGGGCGGCCACGCGCCAGCTGAGCATTCGCGCCCGTACGGTCGGCGTGCTTGGCAGCGTTCTCTTCGTTGTCGTCGCGACAGCGGCCACCTGGACGCGCGAGACTACGTTCATCGCCGCCTCGAGCGCGGACAAGCTCGCCGAGTCGCAGCGCATGGTCGTAGGCCTGCTGGACAGCGTGGACGCGTTGGGAGCGCTGGTCGCGCAGGAGCGCGCGGCGCGGCTTCCCCCCCGCAACATGGTGATGCCGGTGTCGGGCAGAATCTCCAGCCGCTTCGCGACCTCGCGGATGCACCCGATTCTGGACATCTTCCGCGCGCACAAAGGCGTGGACGTCGCCGCGCCGCACGGCACGCGAATCGTCGCTCCGGCCGCGGGCCGCGTGCGGTTCGTAGGCTGGCGCGTGGGATACGGTCTCACCATCGAGCTCGAGCATTCGGGCGGCGTCGTCTCCCGGCTGGCGCATTGCGGGAAATCGCTCGTCAAGGTCGGTCAGCGAGTAGCCCTCGGCACTCCAGTGGCTACGGTGGGCGCGACCGGCGTCGCAACCGGCCCGCACGTGCACTTCGAGGTCCTTACCCTCGGACGCTCGGTGGACCCGATCAAGTTCCTGGCGTCCAGCCGGAGTGTAGTGGCGAACGACACGCCGACCGCCAAAAACGACTAGTTGAAGCCATCCCCGCAGGGGGAAGCGCCGGCGGGGTTGACACCCGATTACCGCAGTCGTACTTCTCGCTCCCCCTCAGTTCAGGGATTCGCTCGTGTCCAAACCGCAAGGAGACTTTGATGTTTCAGGATAAGAAGACCCCCCACAAGCCGATGCCGGCGCTCACTCCCGAAAACGGCAAGCCGGTTTCCATCACGCTCCTCACCGTCGTCGGTGAGCATGCCCGCATGGAAGGGAAGTTCGACATTACCGACTCGATTCAGGTCGAGTGCGAAGTCGGCGGCGAAATGAACGTCGGCGGGAAGCTCGTGATCGGCCAGAAGGGAGTGGTCAACGCCAACGTGCAGACCGTGGACGCGATCATCATGGGCCATTACGAGGGCAACATGATCGCGACGGGCAACGTCGAGATCGCCGAGACCGGCCGGGTGAGCGGCAACATCACGACCGACTCGCTCGTGATCTCGAAGGGTGGATTCTTCAACGGCAACATCACGAAGATGAACGAGAGCCCCGCGCTGCAGGTCGTGCAGAACGAAGAGAAGCGTCCAGCTCAGCAGTTCGGCGCGCGCTGATCCCCGCGGAGGGGCGTTAGATGTCCTGGAGAAAGAAGGACAAGCTGTTGCCGGTGAAGGACGGCGAGCATACGACCTACATCGAAGAGGGGTCCGAGATCGACGGCAAGTTCACCTTTACCGGCACGGTCGTGTTGAACGGCCGGCTGCGCGGCGAGATCGCATCGAACGACAACCTGATCATCGGCGAGAAGGGCGTAGTCAACGCCAACATCCGCGCCGGAGTCGTGGTGATCTCCGGAGAAGTCGTAGGTGATGTCGTCGCGACGGACCGTGTGGAGCTGCGGGAGAAGTGCCGGGTCTACGGCGACGTGAGCGCCCCCGTCGTGATCATCGCCGAGGGCGCGCTGTTCGAGGGGCAGTGCCGGATGACGAAAGGCCGCCCGGCCGAAGCCGGCCAGCCGCCAGCGCGCGATCTCTCGCTCGTCCCGATCAAGCAAAGGTCAGAGCTGCCGCGCTGACACGCGAGGACGGTACAAAAAAGCCGTCGTGAGACGGCTTTTTCGCTGCGGAGGTTCAGGTCTTCATGATCTTGCGGCCGACCTTCCTCTTCTTGACCGGGCCCTTGCCACCTTTCGTCTTCGCGGCCCGTTTTTTGGCCGCGACCAGTCGCCCGCCTCTGCTCTTCTTCGCCATACATTCACTCCCTGGAAGCTGTCCCTCATAGTTTTCTCGAGGGATCACGTTTCGTCAATAGAAAATTCATCGACTCGACATCGGCAAGGCGAGTGAGCGGCACCGACTTCGAGCCACGCAGACCAGAAACCACAAACTACAAACCACAAACTACAAACCACAAACTACAAACCACAAACCCCACGAGAATGTCATCCTTGCTAAAGGTGGCGGTCCTCACCCTCGCCGTGCTCACTTCCACGGCGGCCGATGCGCAGCGCACCATGAAGCCCCCGCTCCACGGGCGCCACTGGATGGCGATCACGGGCAAGCCGCTGGGTGCGACCGCGGGCGCAATGATCTTCCAGCAGGGCGGCAACGCCGTCGACGCCGCGTGCGCCATGCTCGCCGCGAGCGCGACGCTCTGGGATACCATGCACTGGGGCGGGGAAACTCAGGCGCTCATTTACCACCCCGGCCTCAAGAAGGTCATCGGGATCAACGCGCTCGGCGTCGCTCCCTCGGACGCGACCGCCAGCTTCTACCGCTCGCGCGGGTACACGCATCCTCCGGCATACGGTCCGCTCGCCGCGATAACTCCGGGCACTCCGGGCGGACTGCTGGTGATGCTCGCCGAGTACGGCACGATGACGCTGGAGCAGGTCCTGGCACCGGCCATCCAGCTCGCCGATGGGTATCCGATCGAAGCGCAGGCCGCGAATTCGATGCATGCGAACCGCGACACCATTGCGCAATGGAAGTACTCTCGGGCGGTGCTGTTACCGCACACCGATCGCGCGCGCGCCGCGCCCGAAGCGGGCGAGATTTTCGTACAGGCAGACCTCGCTGCGACTCTCCGCAAGCTCGTCGAGGCGGAGCGGCAGGCGCGAGGCGCTGGCAGGAATCGAAAGGAGGCAATTCAGGCCGCGTACGACCGCTTTTACAAAGGCGACATCGCGGAGGAGATCGTGCGCGGGATGCGCGAGGAAGGCGGACTGTTCACGATGCGGGACCTTGCCGACTGGCGCGTGCGCATCGAAGAGCCGGTGAGCACGACGTACAAGGGGATCGCCGTGTACAAGCTCCCGTTCTGGCAGCAGGGACCGGCGATGCTGCAGGCGCTGAACATTCTCGAGAACGTCGACCTCAAGGCGATGGGATACAACTCGCCGCGCTACATGCACGCGGTGTATCAGGCAATGAACCTCGCGTTCGCTGATCGCGATTTCTATTACGGAGATCCGTACTTCGCGCCCGAGGAGCCCGTGCGCGGATTGCTGTCGAAGGAGTACGCCCGTACGCGCTTCTCGCAGATCAACTGGGAGCGCAACGACCCGAACGTGAAGCCGGGCGATCCGTATCCGTTCCAGAACGCCGTCAATCCATTCGCGGATTTGGTACGCCGGTGGACGGTCGTGCCCGCGCCCGACACGCTGCCGCGAAGCGGAGGCCAGGACCGAACGCCGGGAACGGCCTCGAACGAGGAGGCGTTCAAGCGCGGATTTTACGCCGGCACAACAACCATTGAAGCCGCCGATGCTGAGGGGTGGGTGGTGTCCATCACGCCGAGCGGGGGCTGGATTCCCGCTGTGATCGCGGGCCGGACGGGCGTGGGACTGAGCCAGCGCGCGCAGAGCTTCGCAACGCGCGCGCAGGATGGCCCCTTCAACGTGATCGAGCCAGGCAAGCGGCCACGCGTGACGCTTACGCCGACGCTCGCGCTCAAGGACGCCGCGCCGTATCTGGCGTTCGCCGTGCAGGGGGGCGACTCGCAGGACCAGAATCTGCTGCAGTTCTTTCTGAACGTCGTGGAGTTCGGGATGACGCCGCAACAGGCAAGCGAGGCCGCGAACATCAACAGCTACCAGATGCGTTCGTCTTTCGGCGCGCACGAGTCGCGCCCGGGGCGGATGCTGGTCGCGTCGTCCACTCCAGATTCGGTGCGGACTGAGCTGACACGGATGGGCTACACGCTCGAATTCTCGCGGCTCACGTCAGGTCCGATCAACGCGATCCTGTTCGATCGCAAGCATGGCACGATGTGGGGCGGGTCGAGCAACCACGGCGAGGACTACGGGATCGCCTGGTAGCGTCCGACGCGCTGCCGGGCCGCCTGCACCCGCGGCTGCAGCTCTGGATCCGCGTTCCGCCACAGCTCGATGAACTTCGAGTAGTGCGCCGCTGCGCGAGCCCGATCGCCTCTCGCTTCGAACAGACGGCCAAGACGCTCATGCGCCGGCGCCAGTTCGAAGCTGTCCGAATCGTTCTTGCCGATTCGTCGCATTTCGACATACTTGGCCAATAGCGCGATCGTCGAGTCGGGGTTGCCGGACTCCTCGTAGGCGTTCGCGAGTGGGACGAGCGCGCACCAGTCGCAACCGCCCTCGCGGTCCCCGTCCCGCAATTCGCGAATCGCATCGGGGAACCGCTTCTCCGCCAGCGCGATCATGCCGAGCATCGCGTGACGGGTGTTGCCGTCACTGAGGCGCTGGAACTGTCGGCGCGAGGCTTCCCATTCGGTGAAGTAGGCGCGCGCTCGCTCGGGGACGCCACCAGACGCGTATAGGAACACGAGCCAATCGACTGGCCGGTTGTTTATCGGGATAGACGCCAGCGGCGTCCGCCGAAGCGCCTCATCGGCTCGCTGAACCATCCGGGCACGATTGCCGCGAATAGCGAACTCTACCTGTGCTTCCCCTAATGCCCCGGTGAGCCGGGCCGCTTCGCCGTTCATGACGTAGCCCAACTC
>JACDCY010000064.1 GCA_013817305.1 Gemmatimonadaceae bacterium
CTCGCGCACCGTTGGACCTGCGGTCGGATTCGTGGTGCGTGTGCCGTTCGCGCTTCTCGTAGACAGCGTGGCGATCAATGAGCCCGTTGCGACCAAGCTTCAGCGGTATTTGTCCCGCGGTCTGCCGGTGTACGCGCTGGTGCAGCCGGCTGGGAGTTCGCTGCTGTACGCTGGGGCATTCGCGGCGCCCGCGGACGCCGCGATTCTGCAGGACTCGCTGAGCTCGGCGGGAATTCGAACGCTGCTCGTATACCGGAAAGGGAGAACTCTTTAGTGCGGCTGACCAAGCTCGAGTTGCAGGGATTCAAGTCTTTCGCGGATCAGACCGAGTTCAGCTTCGACGCTGGAGTCACCGCGATCGTTGGTCCCAACGGGTGCGGGAAGTCGAACGTATCCGATGCGGTGCGGTGGGTGCTCGGCGAGCAGAAGGCGCGCGCGCTCCGCGGGGCGAAGATGGAAGAGGTGATCTTCCAGGGGTCGTCGGCGAGACGCCCCGTGAACATCGCCGAGGTCTCGCTCCATTTCGAGAACGACGACGGCGGTCTGGACGTTCCTTTCCGCGAAGTCGTCGTTACCCGCCGCCTCAGCCGCTCGGGCGAGAGCGAATACTTCCTGAACCGGTCGGCGTGCCGCCTTCGCGACATCCACGACATGATGCGCGGGACCGGACTGGGTGCCGACGCTGGCGTCGTCATCGAATCGCGGATGATCGACGCGCTTCTGTCGGACAAGCCGGACGAGCGCAGGGAGCTGTTCGAGGAAGCGGCGGGCGTAAGCCTGTACCGCGATCGGAAGCGGACCGCTGAGCGCCGGCTGGAAGAGACGACCGTCGACCTCTCGAGGCTCGACGACCTGCTGAGCGAGGTACAGTCGCAGGTCCGGTCGCTGGCGCGCCAGCGGAAGAAAGCGGAGCGGGCCGAGGAGATCTCGGCGAGGCGGTTCACCGTCGAGATCGCGCTCGCAGCGCGCGAGATGGCCTCATGGCACGGCGAATTCGCCGACCTGGGCGCAAAAGTCGCGGAGCTCCGGGAAGCGGCGCCGCTCGCGGAAGCGGAGGTCACGCGCGCCGAAGCAGCGCGCGATGCGGCGCATGGCTCGCGAGCGGCCACCGAGGCGCAGCGCGCGGAGCTCACGCGACTCGCCGCTGAGCAACGGGACGCGCTCGACTCCCTGCGTCGCGAGATCATGGTCGCGGAAGAGCGCCAGCGACATGCGCTGCTCCGCCGCGAAAAAGCCGAGCAGGAGCACCGGGAAGGCGGCGCGGTCGCCGAGCGCGTCGCCGCGGAGCGCGCGCGAGCAGCCGACGAGCGATCACAGCTCGAGTACGAGCTGACGACGGCGATCGATGCCGTCCAGACCGAAGTAGGCGCGGAAGAGGAAGTCCGTGGCGCGCTCGCCGCGGCTCGCGCGTCGCTCGAGGCAGCGGAGCGAATGGCGCGCGATCTTTCCGAGCATCTGCATCGACTGACGCTCGACCGCGAAGCCGCGGAGCGCGAGCTGGGCGAGCTCGACCAGCGGCTCGTCTCGCTGACGCAGGAGGAACAGCAGCTGCGGGAGACGGCGGCCGGTCTCCAGCGCGAGATGGACGCGGCGCGGGATGGACTCGAGATTGCGCGCTCGCAGCTCACGTCGGCCGAATCGACAGCAGGAGACGCAGAGCAGTCTGTAAGCGTAGCGCGCGACTCCGAGTCGCTGGCGCGTTCGGAGATGCTGAGCCTTGCCGAGGAGCAAACGGCAACGGAAGCCCGGATGCACGCGCTCGAGGCGCTCGAGGCGGAGCGCGTGGGCCTCGCCCCTGCCGCCGCGCGGTTGCTCGAAGATCGCGAGCAGTTCGGACCGGGGGCAGTGCTTGGGCCCCTGAGCGACTTCATCACCGCCGGAACTACAGCGGCCGGTCTCGTGGAGCGATTTCTCGGTGCGGGAGTGCACGCGGTCCTCGTTCGTGACGTGGCGGCGGCCGATGCAGTGCGCGAGTGGCACCTGCGCACCAGCCCGGGGCCTCTGCTGCTCTTGCCCGCCGACCGCGCGCCCGACGTGCCGTCGTCGCATGAGGCCGACGAGCTGCTCCGCAGCGTCACGCCAGCGGCGCCTGCCGATCGCTGGGTGCGCGCGCTGCTCGGGGGCACCCGGGCAATGGGAGAAGGAACTGCGTTCGTCGACGCGAGGGGCGCGGTTTGGCTCCCGGGCGCGCTGACGGGTCCCGGTCCGCTCCGCCGAAAAGCCGAGCTGGGAGAGTTGGGAGATCGCCTGAGCGAGGCGCGCAGGCGGCACGAGGAGTCGGCCGCGCGCTCACGGGCCGCACGGCACTCGCTCGCGGCCGCGGAGGCAGTGCTCGAGACGGCGAACGCCGGCGTGGCTACCGCAACGCGCGAGACGCGACAGGCCGAAGATCGCTTCTCGGAGCTGTCCCGGCAGCATCAACGAGCGGCGCGGGAGCTGACGGAGGCTGCCGCAGCGCGCGCGCGAATCGACGAGCGCCGCGGCGAGCTGGACAAGCGCATGGCAGCCGTCGATACGCAGCTCGTTGCCCAACGGGAGCATACGGAAGAGCGCGACGCCGAGATCACCACCGCGCGCGAGCTGCTGGCGGATGCGGAGCGGAAGCAGGAGGCTGCGCGCGACAGGCGGACTGAAGCTCAAGTGGCCAAGGCACAGGCTGAAGCGCGCCTGCAGGTTGCGCAGGACCGAGAGCGACACCTGGATGAAGAGCTGGCGACAGCGTCCACGCGCGTTGACTCGCTGGTGAGTGAGCTCTCCACGCTGTCGCAGTCGGACGCGCATCTCGGTGAGCAGCTCGCGAAGTCCGCGCTCGATCTCGAAGCGCGCGACGCGACGTTCAGAGATGTCGAGGCCCGCATGGCCGCGGCCGAGCTGGGGGTGAGGACGACGGACGAGGACCTGACTCGCGCCGAGCACGAGCTGGACGCGATCCGTCGACGCGCGCTGGCAATGCGTGAGGAGCTGCACGTGGCGGAGCTGCGACACAGCGAGCTGTCGGGAAAGAAGACGAGCGTGCGCGAGCGGCTCGAATTCGAGTGGAGGAAGCCCATGGACGAGCTGCTCGCTTCCGCGGAGCCTCTCGACATGGCGGATGACGACCTCCGGGCTGAAGCCATGGCGCTGCGCGAGCAGTCGGACGCGCTCGGGCCGGTGAATCCGCTCGCCATCGAGGAGCACGACGAGGAATCCAAGCGCCTTGAATTCCTCACGACCCAGCGCGCGGATCTGGCATCCGCGAAGGCGTCACTGCACCAGGCGATACGGGAGATCGACGTCACGGCGCGCGATCTGTTCCTGACGACGTTCGTCGCCGTGCGCGAGAATTTTCGACGCATCTTCGTCACGCTATTCGGCGGTGGCGAATGCGACCTGCGCCTGGAGAATCCGGACACTCCGCTCGAGGGCGACATCGAGATTCACGCATCCCCGCGCGGAAAGCGGACGCAGAGGATTCACCTTTTGTCGAGCGGCGAGCGCGCGCTCGTCGCGCTGTCGCTCCTGTTCGGAATCTTCCTCAACAAGCCGAGTCCGTTCTGCCTGCTGGACGAAGTCGACGCGCCGCTCGACGACCAGAACATTGGCCGCTTCGTAAGAATGCTGAACGAGTTCAAGCAGAAGACGCAGTTTATCGTGATCACGCACAACCCGCGCACGACGACCGAGGCTGCCGACGCGGTGTACGGTGTCACGATGCAGGAGCCGGGAGTATCTTCGCTGGTGAGCGTGCGGCTGACGGGTGAGCGGGCGAAGGAGACCCGGTCGGTCGAGGAAGCGCGAGAGGATAGCACGCCTTCCCTTGTCGCATGAGGACGCTGCGCACTGTGTGCTGCGTGCTTCGCGTCAACTACAGCTAACAGCCAATTAAATGCTTGTTGTCATGAGGCATGGCGCGACGAGCGCAGAAGTCGCCAGGGTTATCGAGATCGTCGAGGAGATGGGTTATTCCGCGCGACCGATGCCGGGGGCACAGCGCACCGCCGTGGGAATTGTAGGGAACGACGGCAGGGTCGATGCATCTCGGCTGGAGGCGCTGTCCGGCGTCGCGCAGGTCATTCACGTCACGCAGCCGTACAAGCAGGTGTCGCGCGAGTGGAGGCCCGACAACACCGTCGTGACCATCGCGCCGGGCGTAGCGTTCGGGGGCGACACGACCCCGGTCATCGCCGGCCCTTGCTCCGTCGAATCGGAGCAGCAGATCGTTTCTGCCGCCGAGGCGGTTCGCGACGCCGGCGCGAGCGCTCTGCGCGGCGGCGCGTTCAAGCCAAGGAGCTCGCCGTACTCTTTTCAGGGGCTCGGCAGGAAGGGTCTCGATCTGCTGGCACTCGCCAAGCGGGAGACGGGGCTGCCGATCGTCACCGAGGCGATGGACGACGACGGGGCGCATCAGGTCGCGGAAGTCGCCGACTGCATCCAGATCGGCGCGCGCAACATGCAGAACTACTCCCTGCTCAAGACGGTAGGCCGCATAGGCAAGCCCGTACTGCTCAAGCGCGGGATGGCGGCGACGATCCACGATCTGCTGTTGAGCGCCGAGTACATCCTCGCGGAGGGAAACACGCAGGTGATCCTGTGCGAGCGCGGCGTGCGAAGCTTCGACACCGCCACGCGCAACATGCTCGACCTGAGCGCCATTCCCACGGTGCATCTGCTGTCGCATCTGCCGATCGTCGCCGATCCGAGCCATGGAACGGGCTTGCGCGACAAGGTCGGCCCG
The DNA here is from genome assembly GCA_013817305.1 of Gemmatimonadaceae bacterium. GTDB lineage: Bacteria > Gemmatimonadota > Gemmatimonadetes > Gemmatimonadales > Gemmatimonadaceae > JACDCY01. The sequence continues at coordinate 4,715 of JACDCY010000064.1, forward strand.
ATGGCGCGCGCTGCCCTGGCTGCGGGTGCGGACGGACTGCTGATCGAGGTTCATCCGGCTCCCGACCGTGCGCTCTCCGACGGCGCGCAATCGCTCTATCCGGAGCAGTTTGCTGCGCTGATGGATGAGCTTAGGGGCGTGGCCGCCGCCATTGGACGGGAAGTACCCCAGCACGCGGGAACGGCGCGGGTTTAGCAGGGTAAACTGATCATGCTCAAATCGATCGCTATTAGCATGGCCGTCAGCATCGCGGCCGCCGTCAGTGCGCCGGCCCAATCGGCCGGAGACCTCGTGGATCGGGCCGCGGCGGAGCACGCAAAAATGCGCACCGCCCGGGTGCAGTTCACGCAGGTAATAACGAATCCGCTTACCGGAAACCGCATCAACGCTAGCGGCCAGGTGCTGCGCAAAGCGCCGGGACTGCTCGCGATCACCTTCACCGATCCGGCCGGCGACAAGATCATCGCCGACGGATCCGTCGTCTGGATTTACCTGCCGAGCACAAGTCCGGGCCAGGTGCTCAAGATGAACGCCGGAGGAAGTGAAGCCGAGCGGCTCGACCCCGCGTCGCAGCTGCTGCGGTCGCCGCGCACGAGGTTCAACATCGCCGATGGTGGGGCCGCGATCGTGGGCGGCCGGGCTACCCGCTTGGTGCTGCTGACTCCGAAGGGGCGCGAGTCGTTCTCGCGCGCGAAGGTCTGGATCGACACGAAGAATTCGCTGGTGCGGAGATTCGAGGTGACGGAGCCGAGCGGGCTGGTTCGGAACGTGACGCTAACATCGATTCAGGCGAACGTCGCGGTTCCGGCGTCGGCGTTCCGGTTTACGCCCCCGCGCGGCGTGAGAGTGATAGATCAAGGACAGCTGGGTCGCGGGCAGTAGGCACCGGAGTAAAATCGCAGCTCCGATAGCGCGACTGGCGGGATGCAGGCTGTGAGTGAGAGTGTGTGAGTGGGAGTGCTGGGTTAATACTGCTATTCCGTACCCTGGAGCCGACTGAGAATTTTCTTCCGGAGCCCGATGGTCATCCGGCGCACCTCAACGGCGTCGGCGCTGAGAGACTTCCAGTTGCGGTAGCGCAGTACTCCGCAGTCGTACGCCAGCTGCAGTTCGTACTCTACTTCACCGGCTGACTTGATCGAGATTTCCAGAAAGCGCGCGAAGTCTTTCTGAGACGCCGCGAAGCACCCTTCGACGATGTTGGTTGGGATGGATTCCGCGGCCCGCAGTATCTGCGAGCGCTGCGCGGTGTAGCCCGACCTCGGGAATCCCCTCGTAACGCGCCGAACGTCGAGCGCGAGCGCGTGCGCTTTATGCCACACATCCAGCTTCCGAAAATCCTGCATGGAAGCACACTAACGGCGCCCTTCGTCTCCCGATAATCGAATGGCTGCACAGCGATCCGATTTCTGACGAAGCGGTCTCAACACTCACACTCACCAACTCCCACTCACAGCCTGCATCCCGCTAGCCCTCGCCAGGAGCAGCGCAGCATCCCGTCAGCCGCCCCTACCTCGATACAGTCTTTCCCGGCACCAGCAATCTCTCGATCGCCGCCAACGCAACCGGATCCGTCCCCCGCTCCTTAGCGATCCTCAACGCCGCGAGCGACAGCCGCCGATACGCCCCCAGCGCCCTGTCGTCACCCGCCAGCGCGTCCAGATGCTTCCGCATCATCCCCGCATCTCCCCGCACCACCGGCCCCGTCAGCGCCTCGGCCGGCGACTTCCCCGTCGCGTTCGACAGCGCCGCCGTCATCAACGAGTGCACCGCCGATTCGGAGCTTTTCGCGGGCACCCCGATGCTCTGCATCAGCTCGGCCCCAATCGCCGCGAGCACGATAGGAAAATTCGCGGCGAACACCGCCGCCGCGTGATACGTCGGCTTGCCACCCGCGGGAATGTCGATCGTCCGCGCGCCGACATGCCCCGCCAGCCTTCGCGACGTCGAGCGCGCATCAGCGTCGCCGTCGACCCCAACCCAAGCGCCGCGCAGCAGCTCCGGGGCGCGCTCGGGATCGAGGAACGGAACGAGCGGATGGAACGTGCCGCCGCTCAGCCCGCGCGCGGACACCATCTCCAGCGCCGCCGGCTCGGCGGTTCCGCTCGTATGGAGGATCACGCTCCCGCTGGTGAGCGACCCGGGTGAGCCCTGCGGCGCGGCACCGAGCACCTGGTCCAGCGCAGCTTCTATCTGGTCGTCGCGAACTGCAAGAATTATCGTGTTCGCGCGGGCGATGTCACCCGGAAGCGGCCCGTGCGAAGTCGCCCCCGGAGCGGCGCGCTTGCCGTGAACCCCGACGATGTCCACCCCAGCGATGCGAAACGCGCGAGCCAGTCCCTGCCCCACGCGCCCCGCCCCAACTATGAATACCCGCTCGCTCATTCCTGCAGTGCTGCTTTCTCGTCGGCCGCGCCCATGGACTCCGCCCGCTGAACGACGTCGCGCGCGTCGCGCGCGCCGGAGATGGCTCGCAGGGCTGCAACGATCACCGGATCGTCGCCGGCACGCCGCCGGAATTCTCCCTCAGGCCCGGCAACGTATCTTGCAATCTCGTACGCCAGCACGCGGCTGACATACGGTGCGGCGTCATCGTACACGATCCTTGGCACGTCGATCGCGCGCTGGCGCATTCTGTTCCAGAGATCGGCGAGCATCGGCTGCGTCACCGCGAACACCGAGTCCACCGCGCGGCCGCTGCGCTTGGCCGCGAGAGCGTAGTCGGTCACCGCGTCGCGGAACCGGCGCACGTCGGGACCCAGCGCGCGCATCAGCTCCGCGGCTGCGGGCGCGTCGGCCGTGTCGCCGGCCAGCGCGTCCGGAACGATCCCGCCGCCTCCGAGAATCGTGCGCCCGTTCCGGCTCCTGAACCGCGTGCGCTTCCGAACTTCGCCTTCGTCGAGCTCGGGTGCGCCGGCTTCGGATGGCTGCGCGATCGAGCGGCCGAGCGGGGTGTACCATTTCGCGGTCGTGAGCTTGACCGCTCCGTCCGATCCCATCGGGAAAATCGTTTGCGCGCTTCCCTTCCCGTACGTCGGCCGCCCGACGATCGCGGCGCGGTCATGATCCTGCAGCGCGCCGGCGACGATCTCCGCCGCGCTGGCGCTCCGGCTGTCTACCAGCACCACGAGCGGAAGCTGCGGCCACGACTGCGCCACGCTGTCCGTGAAGTCCCGGTTCGCAGCAGGCGTGCGTCCGCGAATCCTGACGATGGGATCTCCCCGATCGAGGAAGAGGTCGGCGACCCGCACTCCCTGGTCGAGCAGCCCGCCTGGATTCACGCGCAGGTCAAGTATCAGACTCTTCATTCCTGCTGCACTCAGCGACCGGATGGCCCTCTCCACCTCGTCCGCGGTGGAATCGGTAAACACCTTGAGGTCGATGTAGCCGACACCCGGCGCGATCATCGCCGACCGCCGCACCGCGTTCTGGTGCACACGCCCGCGCGTGAAGCGCAGCGTCAGCGGCTGCTCGAAGTTCACCCGGTCGACCACCAGAGACACGGGACTTCCCTCCGGACCGCGCAACGCGCGCGCCGCTTCCTCCGAAGTCCAGTTGAACGTCGACTTTCCGTTGATCTCCAGGATCCGGTCGCCGGTCTGCAGCCCGGCGCGGTCGGCCGGACTTCCCGGGAGGGGAGCAATGACGATGATCCAGCCGTCGCGAATGTCCACCTGCAATCCGACGCCCGCGTAGTTGCCGCTCGTCGTCTCGGATAGCCGCGCGAGCCGGTCGCTCGAAAGGAACCTGGTGTACGGATCGCCCAGCTCGCGCAACATACCGTCGACCGACATTCTGTACAGGCTGTCTTCGCCGATGGAATCCACGTATTCCCGGGCGATATGCGACTTTACGTTGTCGTACAGGCGCGCGGCTTCGTACGCCGTCGGCGGTCCGCCCCGCGCACCCCGCTGCACGAGTGCGCCGCCGGTTACGATCGCGATGAGGAACACGACCGCGACGAGACCCGTCCGGTTCGCGTGATCGCCGCCCAAGCGCCTAAGAAAGTCCACTGTGCTCCGGTTGCCGTAACATCCAGAATCTACCGGGGAGGTTGTCCGCGAGAGCCTCGGCTACAAGCACCGAGACTTCTTCCGCGGTTCCCCGCGCGTCCACGCTCACGATCCGTCCGCACTCGGGGTGCTGCGCCGCCCACTCGTCGGTCGCGAACGTCGCGAACGCGCCGCCGATACGCTCGTGAAAATCGCCGTCGAGTTGCTCCATCCGGTCGCGGCTCCCGCGTCCGCCCGCACGCTCCAGTCCGCTCAGCGCGGGAAAATCGAGCAGCAGCGTCAGATCGGGCACGAGGCCGCGCGTCGCAAGCCGGTTGGCCCGCCGCACGTCGCCTTCCTCGAGCCCGCGACCAACGATCTGGTAGGCGTAAGTGGAAAGAAAGAAGCGATCCAGCACCACTGTCTTCCCCGCGGCGATCGCCGGCACGATTTCATGCTCGCACAGCTCGGCTCGAGATGCCATGAACAGCAGCGCCTCGGCGGCGGGAGCAATCACGTTACCGGGCCGGAGCAGGATCTCGCGTATCTGGTCGCCCACAGCGGATCCACCGGGCTCACGGAAGGACACGGCGGGAATGCCGGCTTGATCGAGGCGACGCAGCAGAAGATCCACCTGCGTGGATTTACCGACACCCTCCGCGCCCTCGAAGACAACGAGCCCGCCGGCAGCCAACGGTCAACCGAGCGTGATGATTGGACTCGCGGCGCCCTTCTTCATCCCGTCGAGAATCCAGCCGTTGACCTGCGCCATGAGCTTGTCGAAGTTTTCCTGCGCGACGATAGCGCGCTGATAGACCGGGTTCACCTGGATGCGGCCCAGCAGATCGTCGAGCTGCTGCTCCATGTCGGGAGTCGGCTGCTCGCCGCGCTCCATCATGCGCTGCGCGTCCGTCCGGATCTTCTCCATCTCCTTGAGAAGAGCGACCGCTGCGGCATCACCGTTGAGCGTCTCGCCTGAGCGCTTGACCGCCTTGTACTCCTCGGTCTGGCCGATCTGCCGACCAAGATCCTTTGCCTTTTCCTCGAGCATCAATTCTCCAAAACGATTATTGCCGTGTTAGTTCCGCAGCTGCGCGACGAGCACGCGGTCGCGTCCCGCGAGATCTTGATGGATTGCAACTTCGCTGTACCGGTCCAGAGCCAACACCGCTGACTCCGCCGCCCGGGCGCGCGTCGAGTCCGTCTCGAGCACCAGCCAACCGCCCGGCGCGAGAACGCGATGCGCTCCATCAATGATAGCAGCAGTCGCGGCCATCCCGTCGTGGCCGGACAGGAGCGCCAGCGGCGGCTCCCACCCCCTTACGTCAGCGGGGAGCGAGTCCAGCTCACTCGCGGCAATGTACGGGGGGTTGGACACCAGGAGCTGCGCGCCGGCACCAAGCACGGGAGCCAGGAACGACCCCAGCCGAAGCTCGACTGGCGACCGCAACCGCGCGACCACAAGCGCGAGATTCCCGCGCGCGACGTCGATCGCGTCGGAGGAGACGTCGGTAGCTATGACGCCCTCGAACCGACCCTCGACGGCGAGCGACAGCGCGATCGCCCCGCTCCCCGTGCCAATGTCGATGGCGATTCCACCCCGGTCACCCGCGACGCGCAACGCCCAATCCACGACTACTTCGGTTTCGGGGCGCGGGATGAGCACACGCTCGTCTACGACCAGCTCCAGGTGCCGGAAGTACGCCCTGCCCTCGGCGTATTGCTGGGGCCGGCCATCTTTGACTATTACCTCATACCTGATACCTGCCCCTTCAACCACCGAGACGCTCCTCGACCTCGGCCACCGTCAGCGCTTCCACGAGCGGCTCGATCCCGCCGTCCAGCACGCGATCCAGCTCGTGCAGCGTGAAGTTGATGCGGTGATCGGTGACACGGTTCTGCGGAAAATTGTAGGTGCGGATCTTGGCCGAGCGGTCGCCCGTGCCCACTTGCGTCTTGCGCATCTTCGAGCGCTCGGCCTCCTGCTCCGAAACGCGGAGATCGAGCAGTCGCGAGCGCAGCACTTCCATCCCCTTGAGCTTGTTCTGCAGCTGCGATTTCTGGTCCTGCTGACTGACGACGATGCCGGTGGGCAGGTGCGTGATCCTGACGGCAGAATCGGTGGTGTTCACGCTCTGGCCCCCGGGCCCCGACGAGCGAAACACGTCGATGCGGAGATCCTTGTCCTCGATCTTTACGTCGACTTCAGCGGCCTCGGGTAGCACGGCGACAGTCGCGGCGGATGTATGAATCCTTCCCTGACTCTCGGTCACCGGCACGCGCTGCACACGGTGCACCCCGGACTCCCAACGCATCACGCCGAACGCGCCGTTCCCGACGATCTTGAAGATCGCTTCCCTGACACCGTCGTGGGTTCCAGTGGAGTGCGACATGGTCTCGATCTTCCACCCGCGCCGCTCGGAGAAGCGCGTGTACATGCGATACAGATCGCCCGCGAAAAGCGCGGCCTCGTCGCCGCCGGTGCCAGCGCGGATCTCGACGATGGCCGGACGGTCGTCGAGCGGATCAGGGGGAATCAGTACTGGCTTGAGCTTCTTCTCGAGGTCGGCGAGCTGTTCCTCGAGCGCGCGCATTTCGGTGCGCGCTTCGGCGGCCATCTCGGGGTCGTCAACGGAAACGAGCTCGCGCGCCTGCTCGAGCTCGTTCGTAAGCTTGTCGATCCGACCCCCGAGGTCGACTAC
>JACDCY010000065.1 GCA_013817305.1 Gemmatimonadaceae bacterium
TCCGGCGACCGCTTGCCGAGAATTCCCAGTCGCAGCATGACTCGTTCGTCGAACCCCTGCTCGTGGAACCGGAGCGGGATCTCGTAGATGGACGGGACGTCGCGCGCTTCGATGACCGCGCCTTCGTCCACGTTGCAGAACAGCGCGATCTTGCGCTTGACTTCCTCCGAGAGAGCGCGGTCCGTGCGGCAGATCAGCACATCCGGCTGGATTCCGAGCTCCATGAGCTCGCGCACCGAGTGCTGTGTCGGCTTCGTCTTGACCTCACCCGCGGCGCTGATGTACGGGACGAGGGTAAGGTGGATGAACAGCGCGTTCTCCCGGCCGATCTCCTGCCGGAATTGCCTGATCGCTTCGAGAAACGGGAGCGACTCGATGTCGCCGACAGTTCCGCCGATCTCGACGATCACGACGTCGTTGTCCTGGGCCACTCGCTTCATCGCCGACTTGATCTCGTCGGTAATGTGCGGAATCACCTGCACGGTGGATCCCAGGTATTCGCCCCGGCGCTCCTTGGTGATCACGTTCAGGTAAATGCGGCCGGTCGTGACGTTGTTGTCCTGCGACACCGGGCGGTCGATGAATCGCTCGTAGTGCCCGAGATCCAGATCGGTCTCTGCGCCGTCGTCGGTGACGTACACCTCGCCGTGCTGAAATGGCGACATGGTGCCGGGATCGACGTTGAGGTACGGATCGAACTTCATGATGGTGACCTTGAGGCCTCGCTCCACCAGGAGTCGACCGAGCGAAGCCGCCGCGATCCCCTTGCCGAGCGACGAGACGACGCCGCCGGTCACGAATACGTATCTGGTCTGCTGCTGTCGCGGAGCGGCCATTGGTTATCTCGCTGAGATCTCTGCCCAGCGCGCGTTCGCGTCGGCCAGGTCGTCTTCCGTGTCTATTCCCGCGTACGCCGGACCGTCCGTGATCGCGACGCCGAAAGATATCCCTGCCGCGAGCGGCCGAAGCTGCTCCAGCCGCTCGATTGCCTCGAGCGGGTGTGGGGGCAGCGCGACCCACTTCTCGAGTGCGGCCCTGGTATACACGTACACTCCGAGGTGCTGGAGCGTTCGGCCGTCGAGCATCGCCTCGTCTTTGCGGTCGCGAAGGTACGGAATGGGCGCCCGCGAGAAGTAGAGCGCGCGGGCGTCATCTCCCACGACGACCTTCACGATGCCGGGGTCGTCGAATATCCAGCTCCGCGCGCGCGCCGCGGCGGTGCCGACGTCGAACGATTGCGAGGTGACCATCTCCTTCGCGGCGCACACGGCGGCGGCGTCCATAAACGGCTCGTCGCCCTGCACGTTGACGAAGACGTCGAAGTCGGAGAACTCCGGCTTTCGCGCGACTTCTGCGACCCGGTCGGTTCCTGAGTCGCACGTCTTTGAAGTCATGACAACCTCCGCACCGGCTTCCGCGGCGGCCTTTCGCACGGATTCGTCGTCGGTGGCGACCACGCAGGCATCGCCAAGATCCATGGATATGACGCGCTCCCAGACCCTGACGATCAGGGGCCGGCCAGCGAGTTCTCTAAGAGGCTTTTGGGGGAGGCGAACGGCGCCGAGACGGGCGGGGATTACTACGAGGGTCCTCATGCGTGAGCGGCCCGGCAGGCTGATTTAGTCACGCTCCGCAATATAGTCGCCGATTCGGCCGGCGGATACTGTCGTGCGGTCAACAGAAAACTACAGGGATGGGTAACTGGTCGTTGGTTGTAAGTGCTGGTTAACGACGGGTGAACGGTTGAAGGGTTGTTGGTGATGGGAAAGAACGGGTGGTTACCGGATACCAGTTACCAGTTACCAGTTACCGGGTGTTAACCATAAAACCAAAACCTACGACCAGTTACCCAACGCTGCGGTTTACCTGCTCCACGAGACCTTACTGCCCCAGGGAAAACCCAATACTGATCTTTGAGTCGCCCGACGCGGGATCAACCAGGTACTCCACTCCGATCAACGGGAATCCGACCCTTACCCCGACGTTCTGCACGAAGTCGGGCAGCTCGCTGATCCCCGCGCTTCCGGTGATAAAGCGCAGCCGGAGCTGCGGCGAGCCGACGAACTTGAATGTGAACCGTTCGACCGGGATGATGTAGGCTGCGTCGAAGAAGAAGAGTTGGTCGCCACCCATCTCCAGAAGATCGAGAGTGGGAATCGTCCCCGATCCGCCGATGTATGCGTATCGCTGCGGTGGCGGGGTGTCTCCCACGGTGATGACGGCGTGCGACTTGAGCTCGAGCCGCTGGGATCCGAACGTCGGGAAAGCGGCCCGCCCGTTGAGGGTCGTCTGGGTGAACTTGAACTCATCGGCCACGGATGACGCAAGCGCGGTGAGAGCGTATTCGACGCGCGCGCTGAGACTCGACGTAAAATCGCCCGAGTTCCAACCGCCCTCGAAGCCGGTGAGCAGCGAGGCGATGTGGCCCGGCCGGATTCCGGGATTCGGGCGATAGATGCCTTCATCGTCCCTGCCGAAGATGCTGAACACGCTTGCGTCGGGCCCCAGCGAGCCGCCGGTGGACCACGCATTCTCGAACAACCCGCCGATGAACGGCGCCACGGTGAAGCCGCCGAATGCGAAGTCGACGCTTCCTTTCGCCTCGACTCTGTCGGCCCGGAAGTAGTTCCGCGTGTCGGTTCCGAAAGCGAGCGTCGTGAGCGAGTTCAGGAGGTCGCCGCGTATCCAGCGATCGTTCGTGAACGTGCTGCGGCGCGCGTCGATCTCGAGTTCCAGACGACCGAAGTCGGCCTGCACGTCGATTCCCGGATCGAGATTCCCCAGGTGCGAGCGGTACGTGATGGTCGGGTTGATGATGAATCGTCCCTCTCCCAGAGTGACGATCGGTCCAAATGGCAAAACCAGGCCGTCCACGCGGTTGTAGCTCGGGATCCGCAGCCCGACTCTGAGCGGCCAGGTCAGGATCGACTGGTCCGGATCCACCCTGAGCGAGCGGTAGGAAAGCCTGTACGCTCCCGTCCCCGCGTCAGGATCGACGTCATACGTCGCATCCCGGAAGCTCAAGCGCCCACCTCTGACCGAGGCCAGCGTGGAGTTGTACGCACCGCCGCCGATGGCGATAGCCCGTCCCTGGACGTCGCCGCCCGGGTGCATGAACAGATCGCCACCGATCACGATGACGTCTCCCCGGACGGTGCTGGCCACGGTGACCCGTGGCGCCAGCACGATGACGGTTTCGTTGTAAACGGTGTCGCGCTGCAGCGAGACCGGCTCCTGCGAATAAAGCACGACATGCGGACCAGCGTTGGCTGCCTCGATGATGCGTCCCGGCTCGCCCGGGCCAGCGTCGCGCAGCACGATCTGTGCGGACGCAGAACCGGCTGCAAGCAGAAGGCCCAACAGGCCCGCGATGGCTCTCATGCCGCGATCCTCAGAAAGTTTGCCAGCAGCGCCTTGCCGTCGGGCGTCATGATGGACTCTGGATGGAACTGTACGCCCCAGATTGGATGACTCTTGTGCCGCATCGCGTGAATCTCGGACGGGTTGTCGAGCGCGGTCGCGAGGACCTGGAGCTCGCCGGGTAAACTACCTGGCTCGACGACCAACGAGTGATATCGCATCACTTCCATGGGATTCGGCAGCCCGGCGAACAGGCCGGAGCCGTCGTGCTCGATGCGCGAGGTCTTTCCGTGCATCACCGCTTTAGCGCGGACGACTTCTCCTCCGAACGCTTCTCCAATGGCCTGGTGACCGAGGCATACGCCGAGCGTCGGGATCTCCGGGCCCCACCGCCTGATCGCCTCGATGGTCACACCCGCGTCGGCCGGAACGCCGGGCCCGGGGGAGATGACCATGGCTCGCGGCTTCATCCCGCCGATCTCATCGAGCGTGACCTCGTCGTTTCGGCGCACTACGATCTCTTCGCCGAGCTCGCCGAGGTATTGAACGAGGTTGTAGGTGAAGGAGTCGTAGTTGTCGATGACGAGGAGCATTGAGAGCAGCCGGGAATTAGTGATCAGTGATCAGTGATTGGTGTTGCCAAGGGTGCAATCTGGGCGTATCTCGCGGGATACGTAAAGTTACGTAGCGCTCTGGAAGGATCCCCACTGATCACCGATCACTGATCACTGATCACTGATCACTGATCACAAATAGCTACTTCCTCGGATGGAACTGCTGGTGAACCGTGCGCAGATACTCCCGATCCACGTGGGTATAGATCTGCGTGGTCGAGATATCAGCGTGGCCAAGCATCTCCTGGACCGCGCGAAGGTCGGCTCCGCCCTCAAGCAAGTGCGTGGCGAATGAGTGACGCAGCGTGTGCGGCGTCACGCGCTTCCTGATGCCGGCCTGGTCCACGTATTTGCGCAGGATCTTCCACGCGCCCATCCGGGACAGCGGCTTTCCCCGCGAGTTCAGGAACAGCGATCCCTTCCCTTCGCCGTGCTCCAGCTTGGGACGCAGCTCGCGCATGTAGATCGCCAGCGCTCCTATGGCCTTGCGGCCAATGGGCACGAGACGCTCCTTGCTCCCCTTCCCGAACACGCGCACAAGGCCGTCCTCGAAGAGCACGTCCTTCACGCCGATCGAGATCCATTCGGACACGCGCAGCCCCGCACTGTACGCCAGCTCGAGCATTGCCCTGTCGCGGAAGGCGAGCGGCTCGTCCAGCGACGGCGCCCCGAGAATCTTCTCCACGTCGGCAACCGTCAGAACTTCGGGGAGGGTGCGCCACCGCTTCGGCGTCTCGAGCCGGTCGCTGGGATCGCTCTGCACGTGGCCCTCACCCACGAGGAACTTGAAGTACGTGCGTAGCGCGGAGACGTTCCGCCGGATCGACGCTGGCGACAGGCCCAGGTCCTTGAGGTGGTACATGTATTCGCGGAGCAATCCTGGCGCGACGTGCGCGGGTCCGGACGACCCCTTCAACTTTCCATACGCAGCGAAGCGCGCGAGGTCGAGCGCGTACGCCTCCTGCGTGCGCGGCGAAAGACCCTGCTCCACCGCCAGGAAATCCTGGAACGGCTCCAGCATGAACTCGCGGGCCGTCGCGTCCGGCAGGCGCTCAGCCGGCGGCTGAGTCCCTTTCAGCTTCGCCGTTTTTTCCACCAGATCGCGGCGGCCCCCGCGACCATCACCACCGCCAGGACCGTTATGGCGCGGCTGTAATTTGCGATCGTGCTCTGCAGCGCTTCCCAGTCGGAGCCGGCACGAAACGCGATGATCGTCAGAAACGCGTACCAGATCCCGGACGCCAGCCCCATGATGGAGATCACCGGCAGGAACGGCAGCTTGGCCGCGCCAGCGAACACCGGCACCACAGCCCGTACAGCCGGCAGGAATCGGCTCACGAACAGCGCGGGTAGCCCGTATTTCCTGTACGATCTCTCCAGGCGGATTTCCGCGTCCGGGCCGATCCACTTGGCGAAGCCTCTCGTGAGCACCGACCGTCCGTATTTCCTTCCGGCCCAATACATCCCCGCCGCTCCGGCGACGTTGGAGAGCCAGGTGACCAGGAACGTCACCCACGGATTACCCTGGCCGCGCGCCGCCAGAAAACTGCCGAACGCCACTACGGCGTCGGTCGGGAGCGGGGGGAAGATGTTCTCGATCGCGGCCAGTAGGCCGAGGGTGGGGTACAGGACGACGAGCGGCACGCCACTCAGCCGCTCGATGAAATTCTCGAGCAAGGCTTCCTAGGAGACGGGTACGAGAGAGGCCACGGCGATACACGCAAGTCCTTCGCCGCGCCCTATCCAGCCCATCCCCTCGTTCGTCTTCCCCTTCACGCTCACGTTGTCCGGCGAGATCCCCATCGCGCCGGCGAGCTTCGCCCGCATCCCGTCGCGGTGCGGAGCGATGACCGGAGTCTCGCCGATCACGGTGACGTCAGCCTGGTGCACGATGAACCCGAGCTCGCGGACCCGCTCCACTGCTTCCCGCAGCATCTCGATTGAATCGCGACCGGCGTTCTCGTCCGCGGTGTTCGGGAACATCTCACCGACGTCGCCCGCGGCGGCTCCCCCAAGGATGGCATCGATCAGGGCATGCGCTACCGCGTCGGCGTCAGAGTGCCCGATCAGCGAGACGGACGACTCGATCCTGACGCCGCCGAGCACCAAAAACTTCCCGGGGACGAAGCGGTGCGAATCGTAGCCGATCCCGGTGCGAGCGAACGCGGGGTGGTATTGCAACCCGTGGCTCCCGCCCTTGCTGTCGCGGGGGCCGCTATGCGGCATGCGCCGCTTCCTCGATCACCGAATAATCCTGGCGGCGGCGGCGCGGCGTGAAGCCGGCGTCGAGAATCAGCCGCTCCATTTCCTGCGTGGTCGTGCGGTGGGTGGTGTTGGCGGCCGACACCACGTTCTCCTCGATCATCAGCGAGCCGAAATCATTGCAGCCGAACCGCAGCGCGATCTGCCCGATCTTCATTCCCATCGTCACCCAGCTGGATTGCAGGTTCGGCACGTTGTCGAGCACGATCCGCGAGATCGCCACGGTGCGCAGGTAATCGACCGCGTCGGTCTTCTGCATGTGCGACATGCGCGGCGTGTTCTCCGGCTGCAGCGGCCAGCAGATGAACGCGGTGAATCCTCCGGTGCGCGCCTGCACTTCCCTTACGCGATCGAGGTGCTCGAGCCTCTCCTCCAGTGTCTCACCGATGCCGTACATCATCGTGACCGACGTCTTGAGGCCCTCGTTGTGCGCGATCTCCATGATCTCGAGCCAGCGGTCGGCGCCGGCCTTCTTTTTGGCGACCATGTCGCGCACTCGCTGCACCAAAATCTCGCCGCCCCCGCCGGGAATCGAATCGAGTCCGGCCTTCACCAGCTCACGGATCACCTCGCGGGCGTCCATCCGGAACAGATTGGCGAAAAAGTCGACCTCGCTCGGGCTGAACCCGTGGATGTGAATCGGGTGATTGCGCTTGATGTAGCGCATGAGGTCGAGATACCAGTCGAACGGGATGTACGGGTTATGCCCGCCCTGGATGAGGATCTGAACGGCTCCGAGCGCCTTCGCCTCGTCGATCTTGGCGCCGATCTGCTCGAAGGAAAGAGTGTATCCCTCGTTGTCCTTGGGCCGCCTGTAGAAGGCGCAGAATCCGCAGTCCGCTACGCAGACGTTCGTGTAGTTGATGTTCCGGTCGATGATATACGTCACGACATCTCCGGGGTGACGCTCGGCACGGATGCGATCGGCCTCAGCCCCCAGCTCCAGAAGCGGCGCGTGCTTGTAGAAATCCAGGATGTCGCGTGCGACCGTCATGCGGCGGGGAGGAAAGTGAGGGTTCCGTTCGGCACGCGACCTTTGTCCACGAGTCGGCGGAAGAATTCGGTGAGGCCAGCCAGGTGGGGATAGGACAGTCCGTAATCCAGCCCCGACAGATAATCGAGACATCGCTTCGTTGGGACGCCGGTCGCGTCAGCTGCCTGCGCTGCGAGAATGGGCAGGTTGGCGAGCCCCCAGTCGCGCGCAGCCATGAGCCCGGCGTGAACCGCGAGCGCCTGCTTCACCGGAGTCGTGCGCTGGGCCACCCATACCGCGAACACGAACGGCTGCCCTGTCCATCGCTTCCAGGCGTCGCCCAGGTCATACGCGTGCTCATACCGCGGCACGCGGTCGTCGCCGCCTGAGTTGAGCAGCAGCGCCGCGTCTCCAATCACAAGGCGTGCGACGTGCTCCTCGCCGGCGAACCGACCGACGTCGCTGAGCTCCGCGTCCCCCGGCACGAACCGCGGCTTCGCGTGCCACACGTTCTCGAACAGCAGCTCGAGGAGCGCTACGCTCGTCATCGAGCTCCTGCTGACAAGAACATCGCGGCCGGTCAGCTCGGCGGCAGGCAGCTTGGAGTACAGTGCGACGCTCTGCACCGGCCCGTCGCAGGAGATCGCGAGGTCCGGCAGCAACAAATACCGTCCCGAGTCCCGAGCGTATTCCACAGCAGAAACGACGCTGATGTCCAGCTCGCCCGCGGCCATTCGGGAATTGAGATCGCTCGGCACCCCGGTAACGAGCTCGGCGTCCAGCTCGACGACTCCGCGGTCGACCGCGCCGTACACCGGGTAGCAGTTGATGTAGGGGATCCTGCCGAGGGTGATCACGCGGCCACTGGCACGCCGGCCGGCTCGGGGTCGAAGGTGGTTCGGAGGATGTTGTAGAAAGAGTCACGCTCCGCGGGGGTCTTGCCGGCAGAGCGAATCAGGCGGAGGATCTCGTCCAGCGACATGCTCTGCGCGGTCTCCGCGCCTGCCTCGTGATAGATCTTCTCGCGAACGACGGTCCCCTCGAGATCGTTCACCCCGAACGACAGCGCTGTCTGGGACAGCTGCGTCGTCACCATGATCCAGTGCGTCTTGATGTGCTCGAAGTTGTCGAGGAACAGCCGGCCGACGGCGAGGTTGCGGAGGTCGTCGAAGCCGGTGGTCGCGGTACCCTCGCGCCCAAGCTCCCTGCCGAGCTCGTTGTGGTCGGGGTGGTACGCGAGCGGTATGTAGGCGAGAAAGCCGCCGGTCTCGTCCTGCAGGTCGCGCAACATAGTGAGATGATCGACGCGGTCCTGGAGGGACTCGACGTGTCCGTACAGCATCGTGCAGTTCGTGCGGATGCCGAGCTGGTGGGCGACGCGGTGCACGTCGATCCAGTCGCTGCCGGCGAGTTTTTTTTCCGCGATCGTCATGCGGACGGCGTTGCCGAAAACCTCCGCCCCCCCACCGGGCAAGGTATCGAGCCCGGCCTCGCGAAGCGCAATCAGAACGTCCCGCACGGGCATCTTTTCGATGCGCGAGATGTGCGCGATCTCGACCGCCGTGAGCGCCTTGATGTGAACGTGAGGGTAGCGCTGCTTCAGCCCGCGAAAGATGTCGCTGTAGTACTGAAGGCCGGCCTTCATGTCGAGGCCACCGACGATGTGAAACTCGCGCGTCAACCCGTTGTCGGCGGCCGCGGCTTCCGCCCAAACTTCGTCGAGCGTGTAGTGGTACGCGCCGTCCTCCTTCGGCAGGCGCGCGAACGAGCAGAACGCGCACGTCTTTCGCAGGATGCAGACGTTGGTCGGATTGATGTGCTGGTTGGCCGCGAACGTGACGACGTTGCCGTGGCGCGCGCGATTGGCATGGTCGGCGAGCCGTCCGAGCGAGAGCAGGTCGGGCGACCGGAACATCGTGAGCGCGTCTTCGCCCGTCAGCCGCTCACCGGCTGCGTACTTCTCCGCGACGCGTCGCAACGTGGGGTCGGCTACCCCCGCTGGGTCGGGATAGGCGATCGCGGCAGCCATCGTCTCAGCCCGCGAACTTGCGAACCGCGAGCGACACGTTGTGCCCGCCGAAGCCGAAGCTGTTGCTGATCGCGGCGTTTACTTCGCGGCTAACAGAGGCGTTGGGCGTGTAGTTGAGGTCGCACTCCGGATCGGGCGTCTCGTAGTTGATCGTCGGCGGGACGATGCCCTCCTGAACCGCGAGCGAGCTGATGATGAATTCCACAGCGCCGGCAGCGCCGAGCATGTGCCCGGTGGACGACTTGGTGGAGCTCACGTTTATGACGGCGGCGTGCTCGCCGAACACCGCTTTGATCGCGCGGGTCTCGTTGACGTCGTTGGCCGGCGTGGAGGTGCCGTGCGCGTTGATGTACTGCACGTCGGCGGGACCGAGGCCGGCATCCTTGAGCGCGCGCTTCATCGCCCGTTGCGCGCCCTCACCGTCCGGCGCCGGCGCGGTAAGATGATATGCGTCTCCCGTGGCGCCATAGCCGCTGATCTCCGCATAGATCCGCGCGCCGCGCTTCAGCGCGTGCTCCAGCTCCTCGAGTATTACGACGCCGGCTCCCTCGCCCATGACGAACCCGTCGCGGGTCAGGTCGAAGGGGCGCGAGGCCGTCTCGGGAGACTCGTTTCTCTCGGACAGCGCCTTCATATTGGCGAACCCGGCGATGGCCATCGGCGTCACCGCGGCCTCCGATCCACCGCAGATCATCACGTCGGCATCGCCGTACTGGATGGTGCGAAACGCATCACCTATTGCATGAGCTGCGGTCGCGCAAGCCGATACAGTGGCGTAGTTTGGCCCTTTGGCGTTGAACTGCATGGATACGATTCCAGCGGCGATGTCCGTGATGAACATCGGGATGAAGAACGGGGAGATCTTGCTGGGCCCGCGCTCCCGATAGACGTCGTGCTGTTCCTCAAAGCTCTTGAGGCCACCGGTGCCGCTTCCGAGGATGACTCCGATCCGGTCGGGGTCGTAGC
Organism: Gemmatimonadaceae bacterium; assembly: GCA_013817305.1. Lineage (GTDB taxonomy): Bacteria > Gemmatimonadota > Gemmatimonadetes > Gemmatimonadales > Gemmatimonadaceae > JACDCY01. The sequence goes on from JACDCY010000065.1 coordinate 10,205, forward strand.
CGTTGACGCCGCCCTCGAGCCCCGCGTCGCGCATCGCCTGCTTGGACGCCGACACCGCGTACTGTGTGTACGGATCGGCGCGCTTGATCTCCTTGCGGTCCATGTACTGCGATGGATCGAAGCCCTTGAGCTCCGCCGCGAACCGGACCGGAAAGGTAGACGCGTCGAACTTGGTGATCGGCGCCGTGCCGGAGGCGCCTTCGATGAGCGCCCTCCACATCGACGGTACGTCGTTGCCGACGGGCGTGAGCGCCCCCAGACCGGTCACGACGACGCGGCGCTTCATTACGCGGGCACTTTCTCGTTCAGATAGGCGAGAGCGTCACCGACCGTGCGGAGCTTTTCGGCATCCTCGTCGGGGATGTCGATGTTGAACTCCTTTTCGAATTCCATGACCAGCTCGACGATGTCGAGGCTGTCGGCGCCCAGGTCTTCGATGAAGCTCGCTTCGTCGGACAGCTTCTCGCGCTCGACACCGAGCTCTTTCTCGATGATGTCCTTGACCTTGTTCGAGTTATCGCCCATCGGTGGTTCCCTCGTTGGTGAAGATGGTTCGTCGTCATCCGCGCATGGCGTCCATGCGGCAATTCGCAGTGCGATTCTATCCGCGAAATATACATACCAGCAGGTGCACTACATGACCATTCCGCCGTCCACTACGAACACCTGGCCGGTGATGTAGGAGGCCTGCTCGGAGGCTAGAAACGCGACCATGGAGGAGACGTCGCGCGGCTTCCCGAGACGCTCCAGCGGAATCATGGAAGTGAGGCCGGACCGGGCCTCGGCGGTCATCGATTCCGTCATCTCTGTCTCGATGAATCCGGGCGCGATTGCATTGACCAGAACGTTCCGCGAGCCAAGCTCCTTGGCCACCGATTTGGTGAGCGCGATGAGGCCTGCCTTGCTGGCTGCGTAGTTCGCCTGGCCCTTGTTCCCCATCAGACCGACCACGCTCGAGATGTTGATGATGCGGCCCCATCGCCTCTTCATCATGCCGCGGGACGCGGCGCGCGTGGCAACGAATGCGCCGCGGAGGTTGGCGTTCATGACGGCGTCCCAGTCCTCGTCCTTGAGACGGACGACGATATTGTCCCGGGTGAGGCCGGCGTTGTTCACGAGAATGTCGATTGGGCCCAGCTGCTCTTCCACATCCGTGACAAGCTTGACCA
>JACDCY010000166.1 GCA_013817305.1 Gemmatimonadaceae bacterium
GTGTTGCGCACCGTAAGCGCGACGCCAACCACCTCCTGCCCTTGCTGATCTGATCGGGCCATTCTCCGCGGGCATGCGGCGCGGAGGAGTTGGATTTGGAGAGAGACGGCAAAGCGGGCGTCCATTTGGACGGCTCGATGGGCGTTGGGGTTTCCCGGCTGGAGGTGATTGAGGGGCCCAGCGGACGGCGGCGTCGGACCAAGACCGAGCGGGCGCGGATCGCGGCGGAGAGTCTGATGCCCGGGGTTCGGGTGACCGATGTCGCGCGCAAGCACGGCACGACGCGCTGGCAGGTTTACGACTGGCGCAAGAAGCTGCGGACGGGGCAGCTGGTGGTGCCCGAGAGTGTGGCGGCCCTGCCGATGTTCGCGGAACTGGTGGTCGAAGGCGCCGCGGCGGATGCGTCGGGGGCGCGCGCTACGTCCGACCTGGAGATCGTCGTAGGCGACGTCGTGATCCGTGCCGGAGCTGGTGCCGACGAGGGCCAGCTGACACGGGCGATCCGCGCGGCCCGGGCTGCGGCATCATGATGTTCGCGCAAGGCGGGCCGGTGAAGGTCTTCGTGGCGACGCGGCCCGTCGACTTCCGCAAGGGGATCGATGGCCTTGCCCTGGCGGTGCAGGAGATGTTCGGGCTGGACCCGTTCAGCGGTGCGGTCTTCGTGTTCCGCTCGAAACGCGCGGACCGGATCAAGCTGCTGGTCTGGGACCGGACCGGGATGGTGCTGGTTCACAAGCGGCTGGAGGACGGCAAGTTCGTCTGGCCGCAGGTGAAGGAGGGGGTGATGCGGATATCGCCCGCCCAGCTGGCGGCGTTGTTCGAGGGGCTGGACTGGCGACTGGTCCGGCCGGAGCGGGCGCGGCGTCCGCAGCTGGCGGGCTGATCGCCGAGAGGCGCGGAAACCCCTGTTTTTGCTGGCTATATGGCGTGTTCCGTGGTTCACTTCGGCCCATGGACGCCGACGCTCTCGCCCGCGAAAACGCCCTTCTGAAAGCCCGCCTGACCGAGGTCGAGGTGGCCCTGGCCGAGGTGCAGGAGGCCAATCGTCGGCTTGAGGACATCCTGCGCACGTCGCAACGCGAACAGTTCGGAAAAAGCTCCGAGAAGCTTTCGCCCGACCAGTTCAATCTGCCCCTGGAAGACGCCGAACTGGCCCAGGGCGTGCTCGAGGCCGCCCAGGAGAAGGCCGAGGCGGCGTTGCGGGGCATGGGCGCGGAAACGCCCCGCAAGCCCCGGCGCAACCGCGGGCATCTGCCGCCGCACCTGCCCCGGATCGAGCGGGTGATCGAGCCTGCCAGCACCCAGTGCCCCTGCGGCTGCGGCGAGATGGCCAGAATCGGCGAGGACGTGTCCGAGCGGCTGGACGTCATTCCGGCGCAGTTCCGGGTGCTGGTGACGCGGCGGCCCAAATACGCCTGCCGCCGCTGCTCGCAGGCCGTGGCGCAGGCGCATGCGCCCGAGCATGTCGTGCCCGGCGGGCTGCCCACGGAGCTGTTCATCGCCTGGATCATCGTCTCGAAGTTCGGTGATCATCTGCCGTTTTACCGTCAGGCCGAAATCTTCAAGCGGCAGGGGATCGATCTGGATCGAGGCACGCTCGGCAACTGGGTCGGCCGCGCCTGTTTCCACCTGATGCCCGTCATTCATCACATGCGCGCCCATCTGCGCGGCGCGGACCGCATCTTCGTCGATGAAACCCGCGCCCCGGTGCTTGATCCGGGCCGAAGGGCCACCAAGAGCGGCTATTTCTGGGCCGTGGTCTCCGACGACCGTGGCCATGGCGGAGCCGGCCCGCCCATTGTGCTGTTCCATTATGCCCCCGGCCGGGGCAAGGCGCATCCGCTGAAGTTCCTCGCCGGATACCGCGGCCGGTTCCTGCAATGCGACGCCTATCAGTCCTACAACGCGCTGACCGAAATCGAGCGCGACGCTGGCCCGTGGCAGTTGGTCTATTGCTGGACACATGTTCGCCGCCGCTTCGTGAAGCGCTTCGAGAACGAGGGGTCACCCATCGCCGAGGAGATGCTGCGGCAGATCGCGCTGCTCTACCAGATCGAGAAGACCGTGCGCGCCAAGGAGGCGTCCGTGCGTCTGGTCGCCCGGCGCGAACATTCTGCGCCAGTCGTCGCGGCGCTCAAGCCCTGGCTCGAGGCCCAACTGTCGCGCATCCCCCAGAAATCCCAGCTGGCCGAGGACATCCGCTACACGCTGGCGCACTGGCCCGGTCTGATCCGGTTCCTGGACGACGGCACGCTCGAGCTGGACACCAACCCGGTCGAGAACCAGATCCGACCGATCGCACTGACCCGGAAGAACGCCCTCTTCGCCGGCAACGAGATCGGCGCCGAGAACTGGGCCATGCTCGCTTCGCTGGTCGCCACCTGCAAGATATCCGACGTGAACCCGGTCGACTATATCGCCGAAACACTCCGCGCCATCCTCGAAGGCCACCCGCAAAGCGCGATCGAGGAGCTGATGCCATGGCGCTTCGATCAGCCGTCAAGCCTCGCCGCATAGGGCAGCGCCGTAGCGCTTACCCCCAAATAGGAAGGCACACTTTTTCGTTGGAGCAAGAAAACTGAACGCAGAGGTCATGATACATGATTTCAAAGCGACCGCGCTCACCGTCTAGGCACCTCAGAGCCCCATCGCGGACTTCTCTCGGGAAACGCTGCTCCAATACAATCAGGAACTCTGTGTTATTAGCCCACACCGATGGCCCCCGAT
>JACDCY010000066.1 GCA_013817305.1 Gemmatimonadaceae bacterium
GAGCCGGACGAGGCCGCGGCGGTCAGGGCGGCGGCGGTCGTGGCGGTCAGGGCGGTCAGGGCGGCCAGGGCGGCGGTCGTGGTGGCCCCGGCGGCGGTCGCGGCGGCAAGCGCGGCGACAAGGATTCGCGCGACGGCGGCAGCGATCTCGTGGAGAACGTGATTGCGATCAATCGCGTTGCCAAGGTCGTGAAGGGCGGACGCCGGTTCTCGTTCAACGCCCTCGTGGCGGTCGGCGACGGGCAGGGCAAGGTCGGATTCGCGACGGGCAAGGCGAACGAAGTGTCCGAAGCGGTGCGCAAGGCTGTCGACTCCGCGCGGAAGCGGATGGCTCCGATCGCGCGCACGGGCGGCACGATCCCGCACGAAGTCGTCGGCGAGCATGGAGCAGGCAAGGTGTTGATGCGGCCGGCCGCGCCTGGCGCGGGCGTCATCGCCGGCGGCGCAGTTCGCGCAGTGATGGAGTGCGCGGGCATCACCGACATCCTGACGAAGAGCCTCGGCTCGACCAATCCGCACAACATGGTGCTCGCGGCGCTCGACGGGCTGCAGCAGCTAACCACAGTAGAACAGATTGCGCGCGAGCGCGGCGTCGAGGTCAGCTCGCTGCCTTACCGCTCGAGAGCGAAAGTGAAGGAGACGGTCTGATGGCACGCACACATGTATGGCACCCGACGCGCGGACCCAAGCGGACCGAGCCCAACACGCTCACGACCGGAATGGTTCGCATCGAGCAGGTCCGGAGCGGCATCGGCCACTCCTGGCGCATGCTTCGCACGCTGGAGGCGCTTGGACTCAAGCATCACCAGGACGTGGTGGTGCACAAGGATTCGCCTTCGCTCCGCGGACAGCTGAAACACGTGCGCCACCTGATCAAGGTGACGCCGGTGAAAGAGGAAGAGAAATGAGCGACAAGATCGGGCTGCACAATCTGGTTCCTGCGCCGGGCTCGCACCGTAACCGCAAGCGCATCGGGCGCGGTCCGGGTTCGGGCACGGGCAAGACGTCAGGAAAGGGACACAAGGGAATCAAGGCGCGCGCGGGCCACCACGGCCCGGGCGGCGGCAAGCCGCACTTCGAGGGCGGACAGATGCCCATGACGCGCCGGCTGCCCAAGCGCGGGTTCAAGAATCCGTTCCGTGTGGAGCACCAGGTGGTGCGCCTCAGCGATCTCGAGCACGTGAGCGGGAAGGAGATTACGGTTGAGTCGCTCGCGGAAGCTGGCTTGATTCGCGCCGGAAAGGGCCCCGCCAAGCTGCTCGCCAACGGCGACGTGAAGCAGGCGTTGACGGTGAAGGGCGTAAAGATGAGCGATGGGGCTCTTCAGAAAATCCTGGCGGCCGGGGGCCGCGTAGAGGACTGACATGGCACAACCGAACGCGGCGGCAGCAGTAGCGAACATCTACCGGACACCGGAGCTGTGGCAGAAGATCAGCTTCACCTTCCTGTGTCTGGTGATCTATCGTGTGGGCGCGCACATCACTGCGCCCGGCATCGACGTCATCGCGCTCACGGATTTCTTCGCCAACCGGGGCGGAGCGGGACTGCTCGGGCTGTACGACCTGTTTGTGGGAGGAGGGCTCTCCCGCGCGACGGTGTTCGCGCTCGGCATCATGCCGTACATCTCGGCCAGCATCTTCATGCAGATCGCCGCTGCAGTCGTGCCTACGGTCGAGAAGCTGCAGAAGGATGAAGAGGGCCGGAAGAAGGTCAATCAGTGGACGCGCTACCTGACCGTCGGCCTCGCCGTTGTGCAGGCCTACGGCTTCGCGCTGTTCACGCAGTCGCTCGAGAACGCCGTGGCGAATCCCGGCTTCGCGTTCACGGTCCAAATGGTGCTCTTCCTCACGACCGGTGCCGTGTTCGTCATGTGGCTCGGCGAGCAGATCACCGAGCGTGGGCTTGGCAACGGCGCCAGCCTCCTGATCTTCTTCTCGATCGTGGAGCGGTTCTGGCCGGGCATCTTCTCGACGTTCAGGTTCGTGAGCACGGGCGTGGTCGGGCCCTTCTCGCTGGTAGTCCTCGCGCTGATTATGGTCGCGGTCGTGGCCGGAACGGTGGCGATCACGATGGCCGCGCGGCGCGTGATGATCCAGATCCCTCAGCGCACGATGGCGCGCGGGCGGATGCGTGAGGCTTCGAAGAATTTCATCCCGCTCCGGGTCAACGCCTCGGGCGTCATGCCGATCATCTTCGCGCAGTCGGTGATCGTAGTGCCGGGCGCGTTCGCACAGTTCAGCCCGAATCCGACCGCGCAGCGCATCTCGGAGATGCTGAGCCCGGGGACGTGGATGTACTACGTCCTGACGGCGGTGCTGATCGTCACGTTCACGTACTTCTACACGGCTATCATCTTCAATCCGGTGGACCTGTCGGAGAACCTCAAGAAGCAGGGCGGGTTCATTCCGGGAGTAAAGCCGGGCTCCAAGACGGCCGACTACATAGACCACGTGATGTCGCGCATTACGTTCCCGGGAGCGCTCTTCCTGGCGTTCATCGCGCTGCTGCCGGTCTTTCTTGCGGACGCGATTAACGTCCCGTTCCAGTTCGGCGGAACGTCGCTGCTGATCGTCGTCGGTGTCGCGCTGGACACGCTGGCGCAGGCGCAGCAGCACCTGCTGCTCCGCAAGTACGACGGCTTCATGAAGAAAGGGCGCGTGCGGTTCCGCGGGCGCACTCCCGGCGGCGCGTTCTAGCGTCGGCTGATATCGGTGCGCCGGTCGGCAGCGGTTCCGGGTCCTGCTCCGGCGGCTAGCTTCGCTCGGTCGGAGCCGCAAACCGCGCGTCTCCTCGGTCGCTCAGACGCCGCCTCCGGGGACCCGGAGACCGCTGCCGACCGCAGACATCGATGCAGCGTCGTTGTTGCGCGCCGCGGGAGTGCTTCCGCTCCAACCTTGCGCGAGCGAACGGCCAACAGCCAACAGTTAAGAGTGCATCCGTGATCCTCCTACTCCTTGGTCCTCCAGGCGCCGGTAAAGGCACACAGGGCGAGCTGCTCGCCAAAGAGCTCGGCATCCCGAAGATCGCTACGGGTGACGTGCTGCGCGCGGCGTTGCGGGACGGGACGAAGCTCGGTAAGGAAGCCAAGAGCTACATGGACCGCGGCGACCTCGTGCCGGACGATGTGATACTCGGCATCATGCGGGAAAAGTTCGAGAGCGACGAGACCAAAGACGGGGCCGTGCTCGATGGCGTAGTGCGCACGGTTCCGCAGGCGCATGGGCTCGGCGTGATGCTGGCGAAGCTCGGTCGCGGGGTCGACAAAGTGATGCTGTTCGACATCGACGACGAGAAGCTCGTCGCGCGGCTGAGCTCGCGCACGGTGTGCGACAAGTGCCAGCATCCGTTCAAGGACCGGGAGCCCGGCACGAAGTGCGAGAAATGTGGCGGAACGCTGGTGCGCCGGAAGGACGACGAGCCCGAGGCGGTCCGGAACCGCCTTCGCGTTTACAAGGACCAGACGGCGCCGGTTATCGAGTGGTACGAGGACCGGGAGGCAGCGCCGCTGAAGATCAAAGCCGATGGCAGCCCGGAAGAGGTCACTGAGCGCGCGCTCCGCGCGCTGAAGGAAAAGTGATCCAGCTCAAGTCCGCCCGCGAGCTCGACCGCATGGCGCAGGGCGGGGCGATCCTGGCCGCTGCGCGCGAAGTGCTGGAAAAGGCGGTGAAGCCGGGGATCAGCACGCTCGACCTCGATCGCATCGCCGAGGATTTCATTCGCTCCCATCCCGGCGCGAAGCCGTCGTTCAAGGGCCTGTACGGCTTTCCAGGCAGCATCTGCGTGTCGATCAACAACGAGATCGTGCACGGAATCCCGTCGAAGAAGCGGGTCCTGCGCGAAGGGGACATCGTCTCCATTGACGTCGGTGTCCTGTTCGAGGGATACCACACGGACTCTGCGACGACGGTCGCCGTCGGCGAGATCCCCGACGAATCAGCGCGGCTTCTCGATGCTACGCGACGCGCGCTCGACGCCGGCGTATCGGCAGCGCGCGCGGGAAATCACATCGGCGACATCGGGGCGGCGGTGCAGGGCGTTGTCGACGCCGCCGGTTTTTCAGTGGTGAAGGATCTGGTGGGACACGGAATCGGCGAGAGCTTCCACGAGGAGCCGCAGGTTCCGAACTTCGGCAAGCCTCAGCGCGGAACGCGCCTGGTCTCCGGGCTGACCATCGCCATCGAGCCGATGGTGAACGTGGGTCGGGCAGACACGCGCACGATGCCGGACAAGTGGACGATCGTGACGGTCGACGGCTCGCGGTCCGCGCACTTCGAGCACACGGTGGCGATAACCGAGAACGGTCCGCGCGTGCTTACGGCGTCAGCGCAGCCTCTACCCTAGCCGCTACCTTCGCGGCCGTGCCTGAGACGCGCTGCACGATCGCAGCCGCCTCCTCGCTCAGCCTCACGGCGATGGCGCGGTCGCTGATGGACGCCGCGTTGATGCGCACGTTGTAGGACGCTGCCTTGCATCCGGCCTCGGCAAGCAGCGCAGCGACGCCCGCATCCGACACGGCGTTGGTGTTCCCGCGCTCGGCGGCCGTCATAGCCAGATCCGCTACGTCCGCGCAGGCGCGGGCGGTCTCCAGCGGAACGTCTGCCGCCCTGGCCAGCGCCGCCTGTATCGCTGCATCCCGCGAGGTCTTCTCCGCATCCGTCTCTTTCGCAAGCGCGTACGCGTTCGAGACTTCGGTGTAGGCGTCCGCGTCCCGTTTTACGAGCGCGGAAAGTGTGTTGGTAAGCGCCGCCGCGCGGATCGCGAGCTCTTTCATTTCCCCGTCCACGGACGCGTACTTCTTCTTGCCGATGGTCAGTCCGGCGACCATCTGGGCGAGCGCCGCAGCGAGCGCCCCGGCGTGCGCGGCGACGCTCCCGCCCCCGGGCGCGGGCGCGGATGAGGCGATCGCGGCCAGAAACCCCGTCATGCTCTCGCCGCCTGAAGTGTGCTCGCGCACGCGCGCTTCCAACAGCTGGGCGGCGGTAAACCTGGTGAGCTGAAGATGGTGCGCCGCCGTCTCGAGCAGCGCCCGCTCGGGCACGAGCCCGACGATCTCGCTCCAGGTGACGGGGACTCCGTGCGACTCCGCTTCCATTTTTATGAAGTCAAAAACGCGGTGCACAGGGGTCTGCGTCGTGTCTACCAGATTCATGGAGACCTGGGCCTGTCCATCCACATCGAGCCCGAGCCCTTTCACGAAGCGAAACCCGCCGGACGAGCCGCGCACCGCCTTGGCGATTTTTTTCGCGGCGGGAAGATTGGACGAAGGTCCCAGATAAACGTTGTACGCCACGAGGAACGGCCTGGCCCCGATCGCGACCGCTCCGAACGTGGGGTGGCAGCGATTCGGACCGAAGTCGGGCGTCCGCTCGGCGTTTGCCCCCAGCTCGGTGAGCAGCGCCTCGAACTCGCCCCGGCGGACGTCGGCGAGATTCTCACGCGACGGACGCGTCGCGGCGCGCTCGTACAGGTACACCGGTACCGCCAGCTCCCGCCCTACGCGGTCGCCCAGCGCGCGAGCAAGGGCGATACAGTCCTCCATCGTCGTGCCTTCGAGCGGGATGAACGGAACCACGTCGGTGGCGCCTATGCGCGGGTGCTCGCCGGTGTGCTTCGTAAGGTCTATCCGGTCGCGCGCCTCGCGGATCCCGGCGAACGCAGCTTCCGCGGCTACGGCGAGAGGAGCGACGAAAGTGATGACGGAGCGGTTGTGCGACTCGTCGGAGGAGACGTCGAGCACCGCCACGCCCTCGACCGACGCGATCGCGGCGCGAATCGCCTCGACTATATCAGGGCGCCGGCCTTCGGAAAAATTCGGAACGCACTCGACGAGCTTCATGGCACAAAAGTAAGCGAATGAGGGGCGGCGTTCAGCCGTTTTCGGCGGCGCGAAGGGTCTCGAGGAGCCACGGATGCATCGCCGGCCCGCCTGCGACATACGCCCCAAAGGCCGGAGCCGCCGGTGACCCGTCCAGATGCGTGACGATACCACCGGCCTCGCGGATCAAGAGTAGCCCGGCAGCCACATCCCACGGGGCGAGGCCGAGCTCCCAGAACGCGTCGAACCTCCCGCACGCGGTGTCGGCGAGATCGAGCGCGGCCGAGCCTGCGCGCCTGATACCCGCGGTGCTCCGGGTCACTCGCTCGAATTGCCGGAGGAAGAGCGGCAGATGCTCTACCTGCTTGAACGGGAAGCCGGTCCCGATCAACGACCGTTGCGGATCGGTCTCCTGCGATGCGCGGATGGTCTCGCCATTCAGCGTAGCGCCGCCGCCCGCAGTGGCCGCGAACAGCTCGCGCGTCTGCACATTTAGTATCGCGCCCGCGAGCAGCTCGCCGTCTTGCGAGGCACCGATCGACACGGCGTAGTGCGGAAAGCCGTGCAGGAAATTCGTCGTGCCGTCGAGGGGGTCGATGACGAAAGTGAGCCCGCTGCCCGGAACCGCGGCGGGGGAGAATTCCTCGCCGATGAAGGCCGCGCCCGGAAACTCGCGCGTGAGCACAGACAGGATGTGCTCCTCCGCGTTCCTGTCGACTTCGGTGACGAAGTCAGCGGTGCCCTTGCTCTCCCACAGGAGCGCCGCGGAGCTCCCGGCTGCCTTCCGGATGATGTCGGCCGCGCCAACAGCTGCGTCTACGGCGACACGCGTTAGCCGCGAGCGCTCGCCAGCGTCGAGTGTCATGCCGGGGGTGGCAGTTTACGGGAAAAGGTTCTAAACAACAGGGATGGGTAACTGGTCGTAGGTGCTGGTTCTGGTTAACAGACCGGTCAACCGTCAACCGTCAACCGTCAACGGTGAACGGTTGTTGGTTGGTGACGCAAAACCAGCAACCATCCAGCCGATAACTTAAAACCAATCAGTTGACCAGAACCACAACCTATGACCAGTTACCCAACCCTGTGGTGCCATAGCCCAAAACAGAAACACCGTCGTCATCGCGGAATCGGCGTCATCACATAAATTCCTCTCCCAATGACACGGATCTTCAGCGGAATCCAGCCGTCCGGCGAGCTGCACATCGGCAACTACCTCGGCGCCGTGAAGAACTGGGTCGCGCTCCAGCAGCGCTTCGAGTCGTTCTACTGCATCGTCGATTACCACGCCATTACGGTCGAGTACGAGCCTGCCGCGCTGCGCGAGCGCACACGCGACATGGCCATATCGATACTCGCCTCCGGCGTCGATCCGGCACGGTCAATCCTGTTCGTGCAGTCCAGCGTGCCCGAGCACACGGAGCTCGCCTGGATATTCAACAGCGTTGCTCCGCTCGGCGAGCTTGAGCGACAGACGCAGTTCAAGGACAAATCCAGCAGACAGGAGAGCATCGCCGTCGGGCTGCTCACCTATCCCGTGCTCCAAGCCGCCGATATCCTTTTGTACAAAGCGGATCTGGTGCCCGTAGGGGAGGATCAGCTGCAGCATCTGGAGCTGTCCCGCGAAGTCGCGCGGAAGTGGAACGCGAGATTCTCGCCCGCCACGCCGTTTTTCCCGGAGCCCAAGGCCGAAGTCACTCCGACCGCGCGCGTGATGGGACTGGACGGTTCGGCGAAGATGTCCAAGTCTCTCGGCAACACCGTCGGTCTTCTCGAGGAGCCGGCAGCGATCTGGGAGAAGCTGAAGCCCGCGGTGACCGACCCGGCGCGCGTACGGCGGACGGATCCGGGCACGCCGGAGGTGTGCAACATCTACCACTTGCACAAGGCGTTCAGCCCGCCCGAGACCGTGCGGCACGTGGCGGTGCAGTGCAGCACGGCCGGGTGGGGGTGCATCGATTGCAAGAAAGTTCTGCACGAGTCGATGACCGCAGAGCTGGCGCCGGTGCGTGAACGCGCCAAGGAGATTCGCGCAAGTCCGATCGCGGTCGACACGGCGTTGCGCAGTGGCGCGGAGAGAGCGCGGACGGTAGCGCGGGACACCATACGTGAGGTGAAGGAGCGGATGGGCTTTGGCTCGTGACGCCCTGGTGCGGGAAGCAAAGGATCTCATAGATCGCATCGCGGCGGAGCCCCGCGCCGCCGGTAGTGAAGGTGAATCGCGCGCGCGGACATTCTGCGGCGACTATCTCGCGCGCGCCGGATTCGCGGTGACCGAAGAGGAGTTCGCGTATTCGGCGCTACCGGGACGGTGGGCCGTGCCGTTCTTCGGATTGCTGTCGCTGACCTGGTTCGCCGTCCTCGCTGCCGCGCTCGACCGGACTGTGCCCGAGCAGACCGTCAGGGAAGCGATGACCTTCCTGCCGCTACTTCCGATTCTCTATCTCGCGGCCCAACGGATGATTCGCAGGCCGCGATACATGTTGCGGCGGGCGACGAACATGGTAGCGATCCGCGGTGGCGCGCCACGCATCTGGCTGATGGCGCACCTCGATTCGAAATCGCAGCCAGTACCGATGCTGGCGCGCATCGGCGGGATAATGCTGGCATCGGGCGCGATGGTCGTGACCATCATCGCCTCATTCTCGCGCAGCATCTATGACCTGGGGAACGTGTTCTGGATCCCTGTCACGATCGCTGGAATCGTGGGGTCGCTGGCGGTGCTGCTGTCCACCGTCGGAAACAGGTCGCCCGGCGCGCTGGACAATGCGAGCGGCGTGGCGGCCGCTCTGTTGACCGCAGCCGGGGCGCCTTCGCAAACTCCGGTCGGCGTACTGCTCACCAGCGCGGAGGAGCTCGGTCTCGGCGGCGCCTGGGCCTGGGTCCGGAACCAGTCGCAACGACACGCGACCCGCCATATCAGGCACGCCATAAACTTTGACAGCCTCGACGACGTAGGGACACTGACGTGCATGGCGAATCCGGATAACCCGTTCGTCGGCGCGTTGCAGCTGGCCGCTTCCGAAGTCGGGTCGGATCTTGCTGTGCGACGCGTCCTGCCGGGTATCATGGTCGACTCGACGGCGCTGAACCGCTCTGACTGGGACGCGGTGACGATCAGCAAGGGTGATTTTTCGTCGCTCGCGCGCATCCATACGCCTGGCGATACATCGGGCAGACTGGATGGCAGCGGGGTGGCGGAGGCGGTGGAGATGGTTGCCAACTTCATAAAAAGAGAGACCTGAGTGGCCCTGTTACTGCTGGCAATCGTGCTTGTCGCATCGCTCATAATGATCCCGTTCGGCCTGCCCGGGCTGTGGGTGATGCTGGGGGCGGCCGTCATCTACGGCGCGACGGGTAGCGGTGCGTCGATAAGCACGGCTACCCTTGTAATGGTTGGACTGCTCGCGGTCATCGCCGAGGTCATCGAGTACGTCCTTTCGGCGCGGTATGTGCGGCTTTATGGAGGATCCAGACGGGGGGCCTGGGGAGCGATAATCGGCGGTACGGTTGGCGCGATAATGGGCGTCCCGATACCTATTATAGGGTCGCTGATCGGTGCGTTTGCCGGGTCGTTCGTAGGCGCGCTGATCGCGGAGCTTGGCGCGGGCGCTGGGAAGAAGGATGCCTCGCGGGCCGCTTATGGGGCGCTGGTAGGGAGGGCGATGGCCGCGGCGATGAAGGTTGCCGTCGGTTTGGGGATAGCGGTGTGGATATTCTTTGCGGCATGGAGATGACCAACATGGGGAATGTCCAGTCATGACCGAGCAACCCCTTTCGTTCGGTGCCGACTCAGCTGACGCGGCGGACGCGGCGGACGCCGCCGGCAAGTACGTGTACTGCATCATCAGGCACGACCGGGTGCGGGATTTCGGGAACGTCGGAATCGGCGGCGGGCGCCGCGTGTACACGGTCCAGCACGAGGACCTCGCTGCCGTAGTCAGCGACACGCCGATCGTCATTTACGATCCGACGCGCGAAAACGTCCTCGCCCACGAATTCGTGAACGAGACCGTCATGCGGGAGTTCACCGTCATCCCCATGTCTTTCGGCACGGTGTTCCGTTCCGAAGACGACGTATCGGAGCTTCTCCGCTCGACTTACCGCGCATTCACGGACGTGCTCGACAAGATGCAGGACAAGATCGAGTTCGGGCTGAAGGTTCTATGGGACCGCGACAAGGTCGTTGCCAAGATCGAGCAGGAAAACGACGAAATTCGCAGGCTCAAGGATGAGATCACTCGCAACGCCGCGTCTTCCACCTACTTCGCCCGGATGCAGCTGGGGCGCCTGGTCGAAGGCGCGATGGAAGAGGCGGGGAACCGTTATGTCACCGACATACACGACGCGCTCAAGGCCGTCGCGGTCGCCAGCCGCAGCAACAAGGTCATCGGGGACCGCATGATCACGAACTCGGCATTTCTCGTGGATCGAAGCAGAGAGAAGGAGTTCGACGACGCGGTTCGGGAGATCAGCCGCAAGTACGAGGACGTGCTGACGTTCAAGTACACCGGCCCCTGGCCACCGTACAACTTCGTCAACATCAAGCTCAAGCTCGAGAGGGCGAACTAGCTCCCGATGGGCCTGCTCTCTTCGATTCTGCTCGCTCCGTTCACGGGGCCCTGGTCCGGCACGATGTGGACCCTGGACAAGGTACAGCGCTCGGTCGAAGAGCAGCTCATCGACGACACGCCGATCAAGGAGGATCTCATGAACCTCCAGCTCGCTCTCGAAGTGGGCGACATCGACGACGACGAGTACGTTCGTCGCGAGGCGGAGATCATGCAGCGGCTGCGTGAGGTGCGCGACTGGCGTGAGCGATTAGGCAAGGGAAACGCCGGAGGCCCTGTGCGCGTGGCACGTGACCGTGAAGACGAATCGGAGTGACCGCTCGAACCACGCTGGGTGATCTGGTCGAGTACGTGTACGGAATCGTCCCGGCCACTGTGGACACGTCCGGGGCACCGCCGGGGTTGGACGATCGCCCGGTTCGGAAGATCGTCGAGGGCGAGCTGGCCGCTCTGGTCTCCTCTCTCGATGCGTCCGTCTACGGCGCCGACGGAATCGATCAGCGCTCGATCGATCTCGACTGGCTCGGGCCGCGGGCGCAGGCGCACGACGCGGTCGTGAGCTGGGCAAATGATCCCGGGCCGGCGGTGCCGCTGCCGATGTGGACGATGTTCACCGGCGAGCCAGGCGTCTGCGGACTGCTCGCGGCACGGGCCGCAGAGCTGCGCGCCACGATGAGCCGGATCTCCGGTGCCGACGAGTATTCAGTGCGGGTGTTCGCTCGACTCGCGGACATCCGCGCTTCCCTTGAGTCGCTCGCGCCCGAGTTGGCGGAAGCGAGACGCGCGCTCGAGTCAGCTCCGCCCGGCCAGCGATATTTGCTCGAGCGCAAGCTCGACGCGCAGAAGAAGGAG